>JASJEE010000204.1 GCA_030064835.1 Microcoleaceae cyanobacterium MO_207.B10
CAGGGAAGTCAAGAAGATTTATTAGTAGAAGAATCATTCGAGCAAGCAAAGGTAAAAATTCAGGAATTAATGAATTTTGACTCTGGTATATATCAAGAGGAACAGACAATCAACCAGGGATTTGAAGATTCAAATTATGACTCATTTTTTGGATTTCCAATTAATAACAACAATGATACTTTCGCAGGTCTAGGTAATCTAATATCTGAAGGAAGTAGCTTTATTTTTTGCTGGTAATATAGCGATATTCAGGTTTGCTACGACGAGTAGAAAGTCTTGGCAAACCTGCTAGGTTTTGAACCTTATAATATTATTAGTAATCCTTGTATACTAATCCTAAATGATTTGTGAAAAAAACTGTAGGGGTTTGGTTAACAAACCCAAGCGAAAATGGGATTTGGAGACCAAACCCCTACGATAAAATATTACAACCTATGCACGGATTGCTATAGTAAAAATCCTTAAAATGATTAAAAAATCCCAAGAATTAAGAATATCCGAGATTGAATAAAACTATCCTAACCAATGGGTGACAGTAGACATTACTCAAAGAGATAAATATGGTTTTCCTGCTAGTGGAAAAGTATTATTGCAAGCAAGTTCGATTGATTTTATTTTAGAGAAAATTGAATCTTTTCAAGGGGATTTGTACACATTCTATACTGGTAGTATTGATGGCGAGGTTAAGTGAAGTAAGTTCAAGCTTTCAATACTATATAGATAACGATGAGTATAATTTTAGTAAGGAAAGAGTTTGTCGGAAATGCAGCTTTCGACAAACTTAAATTATGGGTTATTCCTGTAGGTATCGAAGGTCAGAAGAGAAAGCTTACTTTTAACTTACTTCTAGATACTGGAGCGCAACGAACGGTCATCATCCCGTCGGATAATTAATTATCATACTGTAGCTTGGGTTGCGCTATCGCTTCACCCAACAACAATATATTGATGTGGGTTTCATTCCTAAGATTGATGCTGAGTTGATCCTGCGAATTAGCTGCATTAACATTCCTTATATTGATGTGAAATTGAATTCCGAAGATTAATGTTGGATTTCACTCGGTTCTACCCAACCTACAAAGTTACTTACGTTCCTTCAACCAATTTTCCAAATCTACCAAACTATTAAAGTCAAAAATATCCTCTGTTAAATTTTATAAATCTGACAAAACTAAATCTTCAATTTGACTACTTAATTGTTGCTGAAATTTCTCCAAAACTACAATAGAACCATCCAATAAAATTGCTTTTATATCTTAAAAGTAGGGGCGAATTGCCATTCGCCCCTACCTATCAATTGGTAAACATTCAGCCCTCAGCTATCAGGTTTCAGCGTTCCTCGTTTTTTGCATTTGGAGGATGAATTAAGATTGAAGTAGCGCCATAATTAAAAGTCTGGGTAAAAGCGGACATCATCAGCTAACTTTAACTATTTAGGTAAATATTTTTGCTGTTAGCGTTTGCGTAGCATTCCGGAGGAAAGCTCCTCTGTTTGCGCAGCATTCCGCAGGAAAAGAGGCTAGCTGACTGCTAATAGCTGAATGCTTACATCAATTGACCAGGATTATATGGGTGAAAATTTGTCAAAGATTCAATGTTTTTTTCTCCTGCATAAATTATGGAATTGAGAAAGCTAATTAAAATATCTTGGCTTTGTTCCGAACCGAATATTTTTTTAAAAGCGTAATCTACTTTGGGGCTGATAAATCCCATTTGATTTTGCTCCTGTTTCTGATTTTTAAATAGACCGCTATATGTACATAACTACTCTATAATTTAACTTCCTAACATTTGTAATTGATATAAACTAGCATAAAGACCTTGTTTTTGTAATAATTGCTCGTGGGTTCCAGACTCAATTAATTCCCCTCGTTTTAATACAAAAATTCGGTTAACATTTCTAATAGTAGAAAGTCGGTGAGCGATAATAATAGCTGTTCTTTCTGCTAAAAGTTGTTCTAATGCTGATTGAATTAAGGCTTCTGTACCTACATCTAAATTAGCTGTTGCTTCATCAAGTACCAAAATTCTAGGGTTACGAATGGCAGCACGAGCAAATGCTAATAACTGTTTTTGACCACTAGAAAGATTCGCTCCTCGCTCTCGTAATTGAGTATCATATCCTTGGGGTAATTCGGCAATAAATTTATCTATATTTGTGTTTTTTGCTGCTGCTGTAATTTCCTCAAAGGAGTAGTTTTCCCCTAAAGTAATATTACTTTTAACATCCCCTGCAAATAAAAATCCATCTTGGAGAATAACACCTATATGTCTTCGTAATTCGGCTTGAGGTAGGTCTTGAATATTAATACCATCTACGATAATTCTGCCTTTATTCACATCATATAAACGACAAAGTAAACGAATTATAGAACTTTTTCCTGCTCCTGTAGGCCCAACTAATGCGACTTTTTCACCTGGTTTAATTGTAAAGTTAAGATTTTTGATAACATACTCATTTGGTTTATAGCCAAACCAAACATTTTCAAACCTAATTTCACCTATTTGATTATTAGTAACTTGGAAGGTAGGTAATTTTTTAGTTTCTCCTTCGGGGTCGAGAATTTCAACTTGTTCATTTAGCAGATTTGAAATTCTTTCTATAGCAGTTAATCCTGCTTGAATAGCTGTGAATTTTTCGGCAAATTGTCGTAAGGGATCGAATAAACGTTGAGCATATAAAATAAACGAAGATAGGGTGCCAAAATCTAGATTTTTTCCTAAAACAAATTGACCACCAAGAAATAAAACTGCGGCGATCGCTACTAAAGCAATCCATTCTAAAGTAGCAGATACAGCCGAATCATAAAAGATAGTTTTATCTACTGCTTTAACATAGTTTTGATTATTAATTCTAAACAACTCAGAGTTAAACTTTTCTCGGCGAAATAATTGCACTACTCCGATGCCAATTAAGTTTTCTTGAAGTTGAGAATTTAAACCAGAAAGTTCTTCTCTCGTTTTATAATTAGCCCGCCGATATTGTTGCTGAAAATAGATAATAATTGCCGTTACTGGAAACATCATTAATATCAGCATTACAGCTAGTTGCCATTGTATACTTAACATCGTAATGGCAATTATTAAAATAGAAAATAAATCACTAACAATGCCAATAGCTCCTGTAGAAAATACATCTCCTAAAGCTTCGACATCGCTAGTAAGACGAGTAATTAATCTGCCTACAGGAGTGCGGTCAAAAAATCTTACCCCTAAAGAAAGAACATGAGCAAATAAATCATCTCTAATATCGGCAGTAATTTGTTGTCCCACCTTTTGCACTAAAAAACCTTGTAGAGATTGAAATATCAAGCGTATAACAATAGTCAACATTAACACAGTGGCTAAAACATTTAACCCTTGAGAGATTGACATTTGTTGTAGAAATGAGTATGTTTTTTCTCCTAAAATTAAAGAAATTGCTTGTCCAATTAAAAGTGGTTGAATTGCACCTGAAATTGATAATGGAAATAGTAAAATTAGAGAGACAATGACTAAATTTTTATGGCGGAGGCCATAGCTTGCTATTCTTTGCAGTAATTGCCAGTCTGTTTCCCGATTATTTTGGTTTTTTTTACTGTTGGTTTTGGGTGAATTGTTATTCATTGATAATGAATGTGAGTTATAATATTATAATTTTGATAAGATTTTTATAAGGTAGCATATTAGTTGATTTTTAACAATTATAAATCATCAAAAACATAATTATGATGGTGACAATTGAAACAGAAAGATTAATACTCAGACAATTTACTCCCAGAGATTTAGATGGATTGTATCAATTTTATAGAAGCCCTAAGTGTATCTTTACCGGGAAATAACTTTTTGAGGCACGAGTCATCTGTAGATATAGGAAATACAACCAAAAGATGGAAAAATATTCTAATACACCCCATCTCCCCATCTCCCTATCTCCCTATCACACCGTCTATTTTTCAATAGATCCCTTCAGGGGTTCTATAAAAATACAGAGGTAATGAGATATGTAGGAAAAGGCATTATTACTAGAACAGAAACAGAAACAGAAACAAAATTATTGGCAATAATTTCTCATTGGCAAAAACATAATTTTGGAATGTGGGCAGTAGTTGATAAAATTAGTCATAAAATGATTGGTCGTTGTGTGCTTTGTTTTTTAGATAATACAGATGAAATTGAACTAGGATGATATATATTCGACCAAGCATATTGGCATCGGGGATTAGCAACAAAAGCTTCAAAAGCAGCTTGGAAATATGGCGAGTGAAGAATTAAATCTAGAGAAAATTGTGGCGATCGCTCATCCTCAAAATATTGCCTCTCGAAGAGTTATGGAAAAAGTGGGAATAAAATGTGAAAAAGAGGCTAATTATTACAATACTAATGTGGTATACTATAGTCTCTCAAGTAAAGAAGATCGTCATAATAATTCGTTTTATGTTCTAAATACATAAAAAAAATGGCGATGCCATCTATAAATTAGTTAAAAAATTATGAGTAAATTAACTCTAGTAATCGGTAATAAAAATTATTCCCCTTGGTCATTGCGACCCTGGTTAGCAATGAAACAAGCAGGAATTAAATTTACTGAAATGAAAATTCTGCTAGATACACCCACCACTCATCAAGAAATTGGCAAATATTCTCCCACAGGACTTTTACCAGTATTATTAGATGGGGAGATAAAAGTCTGGGAGTCTTTAGCTATTTGTGAATATGTAGCCGAGAAATTCGCCACTTTTTTATGGCCAAAAGATGACGCAGCACGAGCTATGGCGCGGGCGATAAGTGCAGAGATGCACGCAGGATTCCCAAATTTAGGCAGATATATGCCAATGGACTGTCGGGGGAGCTATTCAGAACCTGGTATGATTCCAGAGGTAAAACCTGAGATTGATAGAATTGACAATATGTGGCGGGAGTGCCGAGAAAAATTTGGTGCAGGAGGTGATATGCTATTTGGTAAGTTTACAATCGCTGATGCTATGTATGCTCCCCTAGTTTCGCGCTTTGCCACTTACCAGATTAAATTAAATCCAGTTGCACAAGCTTATGCTGAGGCAGTTTGGGCGTTGCCTGATATGCAGGAATGGTTGGCAGCAGCAGCAGTTGAGCCAGAAAATATTTTTCACTCAAGATTTTAATCTTCTTGGCGAGGTATAATTGAAACTCCTTAAATTCAACAAATGCGAATATTGTTAGTTGATGATGAACCGGAACTCATTTCCCCTCTGACTCGTGCTTTGAGTCGGGAGGGATATTCTATTGATGTGGCTGAGGATGGGGTTGCTGGAGCTGAGATGGCAAGTAAGGGTAATTATGATTTACTGATTTTAGATTGGATGTTACCCCAGAAACCAGGATTGGAAATTTGTCAAGAGTTGCGATCGCGCCACGACTACACTCCAGTTTTATTTCTGACTGCGAAAGATACGGTAGACGATCGTGTTGCTGGATTAGATGCTGGTGCTGATGATTATTTAGTTAAACCGTTTGAGCTGCGAGAGTTATTAGCTAGAGTGCGGGCTTTATTACGTCGCCCTCCGACTATGGAAACAACTACAGCTCACCACCGTTTGCAAGTGGCAGATTTAGAATTAGACATTGAAAATCAAGTTGCTTATCGTAGTGGGCGGATGATTGATTTATCTGAAAAAGAATGTAAACTGCTAGCATATTTAATGGGTTCCCCCGGTCAACTTTTAACCCACCAACAAATTTATGAATATTTGTGGGGAGAAGGGGAAAAGCCAAGTAGTAATGTTTTGGCAGCACAGGTACGTTTATTACGTCGGAAAATTGAGGCAACAGGGGAGTCGCCATTAATTCATACTGTTTATCGGAAAGGATATCGTTTTGGAGAGAGTGGGGAAACCATAGACGTCTCCAGGAAATAAGGAGTAGGGAGTAGGGAAATAATTGATGTTTTCTTTAGGATAATTGATTTGATTTTTATTATTGGAGATGTCTAATTTCATTAATTGATAATTGATCAGGGATAATTGATAATTACCTCTGGTTAAAACTGTTACGGAATTGCAGTTCAGGAAATATTATTTCTTTTCTTGGTCGATTGGATATGGCGTTTGCGCTCCGCAAAGCTCCGAACTGCGCGTAGCGTCCCGGAGGGAAAGGAAGGCGCGAAGAATGCACAGCCGCTCCGAAGCATCGCCATCCCATCCTACGGACTGCTCCGCTTTCCGACCGCTTTTTCCCCTTAAAAGGGTCGGCTTTCAACCAGAATTATTTAATTATTAATGATTCGGTAAAAAAGGGCAGGCCAGAGAAACAGGTTATGGGTGTTTTATTTAGATAATTTTAAGTTTTAGTTTTCAAATAAAAGTAGGTTGATTTTGAACTCAAATTATAGTTATAATTAAGTGACTAAAATCAAAGAAATTAGTAGATTAATTAGACTTATAAATCTTGTTGAATTTGAGCAATAAAATTGAAATATGGCTAGTAATAAAACTGGTATTGAATGGACAGATAGAACTTGGAATCCGATGACAGGTTGTGACAAAGTTAGTCCTGGTTGTACTCATTGTTACGCAGAAGCAATTACAAAGCGTTTTACTAATAATTTTCCTCAAGGATTTGCTTTGACATTACATCCAGAACGTTTGGAACAACCCTTGCGCTGGCGTACTCCTGGTCTAGTTTTTGTTAATTCAATGAGTGATATTTTTCATGAAGATGTTCCTGTATCTTTCATCAAAAAAGTATTTGAAATAATTGGCAAAACACCCCGGCACATTTATCAGATTTTGACAAAAAGGCATCAACGTTTAGTTGATTTAGCACCTGAATTAGACTGGCATAATAATATTTGGATGGGTGTATCTGTAGAAAATCAAAATTATGTTCATCGTGTCGATTATTTACGACAAGTACCTGCTAAGGTGCGGTTTATTTCTTGTGAACCACTTTTAGGTTCTTTACAACTTAATTTAACAGATATTCATTGGGTAATTGTAGGGGGAGAATCTGGCAATAAATGTCGTCCGATGAAAGAGGAATGGGCACAAAGTATTTGTCAGCAATGTGAAGCTGCTAATGTAGCTTTTTTCTTTAAACAATGGGGTGGTAGAACTCCTAAAGCTTTAGGCAGAATATTAGATGGAAAAGTTTGGGATGAGATGCCAGAAGTTTGGGAAAACATCAAAAAAAATGGAGAGGATGCAAAGTAGAATATGAGCATCAATCTAGAAAAGAAAAGATTACTGTTGAGGTAAAAACGTAACTTTTACTGTGTCTCCAAATGTGTTTTTTCTACGCTTAGATGGTTCTACAATAATCTTACCTTGAGCTTCTAATTTAATTAGAGTATCTTTGTAATTTTTCTTGATATATCGCTTACCAACATGATGTCGATGATAAATATCTATCATCGTAATTGTCTTACCTGCAAATTCATTTAAAAGCATATTTTCTAGTTCATCAAGTGGTCGGGATAGTTCAAAAAGTAAAGGTTGATATTTTGTAGCTGGGTTATATTCAAAAATTGGTACACCTTGCTCAGAAGATGAACTTTCTTTAGCCATAATATCTTTCATTATTGAGTATCCTAAAACATTCTTTGAAATAAAAATGAGATGATGGCTAGTTCGAGTTCCCCTATCATTTTTAAAACAAAAGGGGAGTACATAGACACCACCAATTTCTTTAAGTGCCTGAGATATATTTTCAATGATAGTTAATTCTCTTTCGTGTGGTTTAATTTCTTTAAGTTCTTCTTTAAGCTGATTAAATCTCTCTTCACTAAACAGCACTTTCATGTGTTTTTCTACTGCCTGATTTCCTAATCCCATATTTATTCTGTTGTAATTAAAGAATAAGATACAATCACAACCCCAATCTTTAATTACTGAACCTATTAGTTCACGAGATATACCTTTATAACCCCACGGATCGATAAAAAATAGTGTAGGTACGAAACGAATCTTTTGAAATACTTTAATAATTTCTTCCCCTACTTCCGTATTTAAAAATTGTGGTTGATACTTCAATGTTTTTATATTTGGCAGAGAGTTGATTGCCTGCTGAAGCGACTCTGTATTATTAGAGTTTTTATCGTTAAAAATAGTAATTAATTTCTGCTGCATATCTGGTTCTGCAATAGCACGTTCTAAAATTAGTAATGGTGTAGATTTTGAACCATCTTGATAACGACCAGGCCCGGCAAATAGGTCGATATATGCAATATTTGTTTGTCTTTTTTTCGCTTGTGGTATTATAACTTTAGCCCAAGCCCAAAAATATTTTGCGACTATTTCCGCTTTGACTAGAGATGTTTCTCTAGATTCATCAAAAAAAGAATTATTAGTCATAATTTTTACTCCAATTTCAAAATAGTAGGTGGTAATTATTGATTGATTGATTGATTGATTGATTGATTGATTGTAAGCCTAATTTAAAACCTATAAATATTTATGGGTAGAGGACAAATAACCAATTAGTAATATTTTTGTAGCACAAGTACATTTATTGCCACAAAAAAGAGTATTATTTTGAAGCAATAACTTAACTGAAATTTGTTGCCTGAATATCAATACGATCGCCTACCCTTAAACCTAACTCTGTTGCTCTCCCACCCCTCAATTCAATCACTCCATCGACTGGTGTATTCGGTCCATAAGTTGGGCAAGGTTCAGTTTCGCAAGGGGGAACATTAGAAAAAATTGCCTGTACTTCGCCATTTATGAGAAAGACCATATCTAAATTAATAAACACATTTCTCATCCAAAAATTGACTATGCGAGGAGGATCGATCGAAAATAACATTCCTCGATCGTCTGGTAACTCCGTGCGAAACATCAAACCTATTGCTTGTTCGAGTGGGTTTTGTGCCACCTCTAAATTAACCGTTTGACCTGAAAAATTTGCCTGCGCCGAAATTGGTAACATTTGACCTAACTCCACTTCACCCACAACAGAATTAAAATTTGCCTCTTCAAGAAAAGTGACTCCAGGTAAAATAGCTAAATATTCTCCTGTGAGTCTGTCTTGAATAATAGTATTACCCTCAGATGGTAATATATTCAGCTCACTAAACTGTAGACCTCCAGTCAGAATAAAGCGATCGCTGCCATTACCAAAATCTGTAATTACATCTGCATCTCCTACTGTCATCCCACCAGTAGAAAAATTACCACGCCTACCGATCGCAAACACATCATCACCCTCCCCTCCAGTCATGGTATCTTGGCCCAAGTCTCCAATTAACCAGTCCGATCCCAAATCTCCAGAAATCAGGTCATTTCCTTGCCCACCAAAAATTGTGTCCTCATCTTGTCCACCATAAACAATATCATCCCCTTGATTACCTGAAAGGACATCAGTACCCTGTTGGCCGAAGATTTGGTCATTTCCTCCAAAACCCTGGACAATATCTTTACCTGTCAAACTAACTATGATGTCACTATCAGAAGTACCACTGAGAACATCTATAGCAAATGTGCCTTGAATATTAGTCATTTGATTTGATAATTATATATTTCAGTTGTAGAATTTTATCCAACTACTTTGGTTACTTTTATACAGTTAAATTGAATAACATCAATATTTTATGTTCGGCAGTATTAAATTAAAAATTTTGATCGTTATTGGCTATGTTTTTTCATTGACTTTACCAGTACAGGCAGAAAAATTACGAGTAGGCGTTTTAGGTACGTCTCCATTTATTATAAATGACCAAGGTAAAATCACAGGAATTGCCGTTGATGTTTGGGATGAAATAGCAGCAGATGCAGAATTAGAATATGAGTTAGTTTACCTGAAACAAGATGTTAGTTTAGGGTTAGATGCTTTAGCTAGTAATAAATTAGATGTGATTATTGGTTCTGTCAGTATGACGGCTGACAGGATGCAAAAGGTAGAATTTTCTTACCCTTTTTTTCAGGCAGAAATTGGTTTATTAATACCTAAGAATCCACCTTCTTTGTGGAGTAGAATTAAACCTTTTTTAGGATGGGCTTTTATTTCTTCTATTGGTTTACTGATGCTCAGTTTATTTATAGTAGGAACATTGATTTGGATGATTGAAAACAAGAGGAATAGTCAACATTTCCCGAAAGAGTTTGGGCGAGGTGTAGGCAATGGAATGTGGTTTGCAATTGTGACGTTAACAACAGTTGGATATGGAGATAAAACCCCTATTACACCCTTGGGTAGATTTATTACAGGGGTTTGGATGTTAATAACTACGGTGACTGCTTCTTCCTTAACTGCAGGTATTGCTACAACTTTAACACTGTCTTTATCAAATCAAGGAATCGAGATATTTAAAAGTCCAGATGATTTAAGAGAAGCAAGAATAGCTGTTATTAGGGGTTCAACTGGTGTGAGGTGGGCAAAGCGATCTAAAGCACGTTTAACTGAAGCTGATACATTAAAACAAGCGGTAGAATTTTTGGCAGATGAAAAGGTTGACGGTGTAGTTTTTGATAGTCCGGCAATGAGATATTATTTGAAACAAAATCCTCACCTTCCTTTTAAATTAGCTGATTTTGCCTTAGCTGATGAGTATTATGGTTTTGTTTTTCCTTTGAATAATGCTTTAGTCCGACAGGTTAATATTTCTCTGATTAAATTAGAAAATTTCGGAGAAATTGAGGAAATTTTTGATAAATGGCTGCAATAGATATATCCAGAAAAGCTATCCCTGCTCAGGAACTCTGGGCAACCGTTTTTTGATAGGGAAATTGGGGGGTGGGGAGATGGGGAGGTGGGGGGAGAAAAGCCTCTAATACCAAATTGATAAATGTTTGCTACAAATATTATTAATCTTGGGTTTTGGGTGTGGGGTTTTGGGTGTGGTGAACTCATAGTAAAAATAAATAAAAAGGCTGGTTATCAAAGGGATAAAGTGGAAATGCTTTATTAATTAGTTAATAGTTGAAGTTTTCTCAACGATAATATTCCCCCGCCTTCGCGAGGACCAGCTTTTTTTTTTAATTGGTATAATTAAATAGGTTAACTTTCCCGAAATATCCATTGAATGGCAAATACATAACTTCTCTGTTTTGTGAATTTTTATCTTCAGCTAAAGATGTTGATAAAGCATAGCCAGAAAAGAGGGATTAGGCAGTAGGGATCATGGAGAAATAATTGATGTTTTTTTTAGGGTAATTGATTTGATTTTTTATTATTGGGGATGTCTAATAATTAACAAAATAATTTTGTCTAATTTTATGGCGTTTCTCAAGCTGTCTAGGTACAGTTATATTTTTATCTTTTCCTTTTGAGGAGATAAAGAAAGAGAATATTATAATTTTCAAACCTCTTGCTTAAGAACCAGGTACTGATAACTGATAACTGAAATGACAGCTTAGGCCAAGTTTGAAAGCAAATTAGTCGATTTTTAACTATTATTTAAGATTTGTAGGTTGATTTAGTTCTTCAAACAAGATAATAATATCTAAAATATATTAAATTAAATATATTTACTGATCAAAAGTTCTCATCTCAAACAACCGAATTTTATCAACTAGATAGAATAATTTTTGGTTAAAACTAAATAATCACGTTAAGCTTAACTCATCAAAAAAAACAGACTTGACCTTAATGTGAGGAGCTAATATTTGATGCGAGTCCTATTAATTTATCCCTTATTTCCCCAATCTTTCTGGTCTTTTGAAAAAATTTTGGAACTGATAAATCGCAAAGTAATGCTACCTCCGTTAGGTTTAGTAACAGTAGCAGCCATCTTACCCCAGGAATGGGAATTTAAGTTAGTCGATAGAAACATCAGAGCAGTAACAGAAGCAGAATGGGAATGGGCAGATTTAGTAATACTCTCGGCAATGATTGTCCAAAAAGAAGATTTACATGACCAAATCCGAGAAGCAAAACGACGCAATAAATTAGTGGCCTGTGGTGGTCCATATCCCACAGCATTACCCCAAGAACAATTGGACAGTGGTGTAGATTTTCTGATTTTGGACGAAGGGGAAATTACTTTGCCAATGTTTATCGATGCTGTCAAACGTGGGGAAAATCATGGTATTTTCCGTGCAGATGGAAATAAACCGGATGTGACAACTACTCCTATTCCCAGATTTGATTTATTGGAAATGCAATATTATGAATCTATGTCGGTTCAATTTTCCCGTGGTTGTCCGTTCCAATGTGAATTTTGCGATATTATTGTTTTATATGGTCGCAAACCTCGTACAAAAACGCCAGCACAATTATTAGCAGAGTTAGATTGTTTATACGATTTAGGATGGCGTGGTTCTCTATTTATGGTGGATGACAACTTTATTGGCAACAAGCGTAATGTTAAGTTGTTGCTGAAAGAATTAAAAGTTTGGCAAGCAGAACATCAATATCCATTTAAAATGACTACTGAAGCTTCGGTTAACTTAGCAGAAGATCCAGAATTAATGCAGTTAATGGTAGATTCTAATCTTAGAGCAGTATTTTTGGGAATAGAAACTCCCGATGAAGATAGTTTAGAGTTAACCCATAAATATCAAAATAATCGTAACCCTCTCAATGAAGCAGTAGAGAAAATTATTAAATCTGGTATCAGAGTAATGGCAGGGTTTATTATCGGTTTTGATGGAGAAAAACCAGGAGCAGGCGATCGCATCGTTAAATTTGTGGAAGAGACAACTATTCCAACTGCCATGTTTAGTATGTTGCAAGTATTACCAAATACCGCACTTTGGCACCGTCTGAAAAAGGAAGGTCGTCTTTTAGATAAAGGTGCTAACGTTAATCAAGTAACCTTGACAAATTTTATCCCCACCAGACCAATAGAAGATATTGCCAGAGAATATGTAGAAGCATTTTGGCAGTTATACGACCATGAAAAATTTTTAGATCGGACTTATCGACATTTTCTTATAATGGGAAGTCCCACTGCTAAAGGTATTGCAAAAATGCCAAGTTTGATGGAGTTACGAGCATTATTAATTATTTGCTGGCGACAGGGAATAAAGCGGAACACTCGTTGGAAATTTTGGCATCATTTGTTTAGTATTAGAAAACATAATCCTAGTGTCTTGACAGCTTATATAAGTACCTGCGCTCATATCGAACATTTTTATGAGTATCGTCATATTGTCAAAGAGAATATTGAAGCGCAGTTAGCTGAATATTTAGCTGAGAATAAACAGTTAAGTGTAATTAAGGAAGAAGGAAGAATTCAGAAGGAAGAGATCAAAGAAGAAGTCGCTTAATATTAGCAAAGTATTTGTAGGGAATTTGCAGAAAATCCCCTACAAATTTTGTATGTTTCTATAACCTGAAAAATGGAGTAATGATTTTTTTTCCATTACCTAATATTATATTCAGATAAGCGTTTAATCATACCGTAGGTTGGGTTTAGCAACGAAACCTAACATATTAAAAAGGTAGGAGCAAAATTGTAGGGGGCGTATTTACGGTAAAAAATCATAGATGTAAAAACGATTTAACAATCCTTCGTAACCCATCATTTTAGTATAGGGTCATAACTTCCCCTTTTTTATCCCCCACTTCTTGCCATAACATTAGAGATTGGTTATAGAAATTGAGGGCAGTTTGCTTTTCTCCTAAATCTGAGTAAACACCGCCAATATTACCGAGAGTGCTAGCTTCTAGTGCTTTATCTCCCACTTCTAGTGATAATATTAGAGATTGATTGAAGTAATTGAG
>JASJEE010000205.1 GCA_030064835.1 Microcoleaceae cyanobacterium MO_207.B10
TCCGGTTGAATAGTTATAATTAAAGCTTGTAGTTGGGCTTTAGCCCTATCTACAGTTCGGGCTAAAGCCCAACTACAAACAAAATTTTTTTCTGTGTGAGCAGCTCAACCTAACCTACAAAATGCTAACTTCTATACAAAACTCATAATAAAAATTTGTCATTCTAAGATGAGATACTCCATACCCGCCCCATAGTAGTTAATAAAAAAAGAGAATTAATAACATGGCTATGATGACCCCAGGCAAAGTTGCCGAACTATTAAATGAGCCAGGTTGCGAACACAACCATCATAAAAAAGACGGACATAAAAAACAGAATGGCTGTAAGCAACAAGCAGCACCCGGAGCTGCTCAAGGAGGTTGCGCTTTTGACGGAGCTAGTATCGCACTCGTACCTATCACAGATGCAGCCCACTTAGTTCACGGGCCTTTAGGTTGTTCTGGTAACTCCTGGGGAACTCGTGGTAGTTTGTCCTCTAACTCCCATCTCTACAAAATGGGTTTCACCACTGACATGGGTGAAAATGACATTATCATGGGCGGTGAGAAAAAATTATTGAAGGCGATCGCTGAATTAAAAAAACGCTACCAACCTCCAGCGATATTTGTCTATGCTACCTGTGTTACTGCTTTAATTGGAGATGACTTAGAAACAGTTTGTAAAGTTGCTAGCAAAAAATTAGAAGTTCCGGTAATTCCTGTTAACTCTCCTGGTTTCATCGGTAGTAAAAATCTCGGCAACCGGGTTAGTGCAGAAGCATTAGTAGACCATGTAGTAGGTACAGCAGAACCAGAATTTACGACACCTTACGATATTAACCTCATCGGCGAATATAATATCGCGGGTGAAATGTGGGCAATGTTACCCCTGTTTGAAAAACTCGGCATTCGGGTATTGTCAAAAATTACAGGAGATGCTACCTACGAAGAAGTTTGTTATGCCCACCGTGCTAAACTCAACGTTATGATCTGCTCTAAAGCTATGATCAACATGGCACGGAAAATGGAGGAACAATATGGCATTCCTTACATTGAAGAATCATTTTATGGTGTTGCTGATATTAATAACTGCCTCAGAAATATAGCAGCTCAACTTGGTTATGATGACTTGAAAGAGCGGACAGAAAAACTCATCGCTGAAGAAACAGCTATTCTCCAAGAAATATTAGAACCCTATCGCCAACGTCTCAAAGGTAAAAGAGTTGTACTTTACACTGGTGGGGTAAAAAGTTGGTCTATTATTTCCGCAGCCAAAGATTTAGGTATGGATGTGGTTGCTACTAGCACCAAGAAAAGTACGGAAGAGGATAAAGCTAAAATTAAAAAGTTGCTTGGTAAAGATGGCATTTTGTTAGAAAAGGGTAATGCCGAAATTCTGCTGAAAGTTATTGCTGACACCAAAGCTGATATGCTTATCGCCGGAGGCCGTAACCAGTATACCGCCCTGAAAGCCAGAATACCATTTTTACACATCAACCAAGAACGCCATCATCCCTACGCCGGATATCATGGGATGATCGAAATGGCAAAAGAATTAGATGAAGCTCTTCATAGTCCAGTTTGGGAACAGGTACGACAACCGGCTCCTTGGTTAGCGGAATGTCAATTAGATGATGTCTTAGAGGTGGAAACTATCCCCAGTCTGACTAATATTCCACCCGCAACAGTCAATATTCATAAAAACCCCTTATCCACAAATCCTCTGAAACTCAGTCAACCTCTAGGTGCAGCTTTAGCATACTTAGGAATTAAGGGGATGATGCCACTGTTCCACGGAACTCAAGGTTGTACTGCTTTTGCCAAGGTATTATTGGTGAATCACTTCCAAGAAGCTATTCCCCTTTCTACTACTGCGATGAGTGAAGTGACAACTATTTTGGGAGGAGAGGATAACGTTGATAAAGCTCTGCTAGCTCAGGTAGAGAAGTCTAACCCAGAAGTTATTGGTTTGTTGACAACTGGTTTAACTGAAACCAGGGGCGATGACATGGAGCGTATTCTCAAGAAATTTAGAGAAGATAATCCAGAGTTAGATGAGTTGCCCATCTTAAGTGTTTCTAGTCCAGATTATAAGGGTTCTGCTCAGGACGGTTTTGCTGCTACTGTTGAGAGTATAGTGGCTTATGATTATGGCGAACCTATTCCCACAGAAACTAAAAAGCCTTTTGTAACTATTTTAGCAGGTTCTTGTCTTGCTCCTGGAGATGTGCAGGAAGTTAAAGATATTGTCGAAAGTTTTGGCTTAACTCCCATAGTTGTACCAGATATATCTCTGTCTTTGGACGGACATTTAATTGATGATATTTATAGTGCTACCAGCCCAGGCGGTACTACAATAGAAGAGTTGCGTAATTTGAGTCGGTCAACTTTTACCTTAGTTATTGGGGAAAGTCTACGGAATGCTGCTAAGATATTGCAAGAAAAATTTGGTACTCAATATCAAGTGTTCCCTCGGTTGACTGGTTTGGGTGCTGTAGATAGTTTCATGTTAAAATTGTCTCAGTTAGTTGTATCTCGCACCGATCCCCATTTAGATAAAGATTGCGAAGTGCCTCAGAAATACCAGCGCCAACGCCGTCAGTTACAGGATGCGATGTTGGATACCCACTTCTATTTTGGTCATAAGCAAATATCTATTGCTCTGGAGCCAGATTTACTTTGGGCAACAAGTTGGTTTTTACGAGAAATGGGGGCAGATATTAAAGCTGCTGTCACAACTACGCGATCGCCATTACTCGAAAAATTGCCCACAGAAAATGTGACTGTTGGAGACTTGGGAGACTTCGAGGAAGTAGCAGCAGGTTCAGATTTACTAATTACCAATTCTCATGGTAAGCTAATATCTGAGAAGTTAGGCATTGCTCTTTATCGAATGGGAATGCCAATACACGATCGCCTCGGTAATGGTCAACGTTGTTATGTTGGTTATCGTGGTACAATGAATTTATTATTTGATATTGGTAATATTTTCCTAGAGCAAGAAGAATCAAAAATTCACACTAATGATTATTCATTATTGTCAGTAAGTTAGACACAAAAAACTGGGTTTATTAGATTAGGCTCGTAGTTTTTCTCTAGCCCGAAATATGAAGGTTTGAGGGCTAGAGCAAAATGCTAGAAACAAGAAACAAGATTTATTAGGTTCGTAGTTGGGCTTCAGCCCAAAAGGTATTTTTTTTAGGGCTAGAGCAAAACTACAAACTTTACCGCTTCAAAACAAGTTTGTTATCAAGGACTAATAGTTTTTTCCTATTAGTTTTTGGTACATACAACAAGGAGGAAAAACAACAATGAAAGTTGCCTTTGCAACCACTGATTTTATTCATATAGATGGTCATTTTGGTTCTTCCAAACAAATGGCTTTATATGAAGTTGATGACAAAGGGTATGAAACTTTAGAACCCTTAACTTTTGGTGGTAATCTTAATCAAGATGCTACAAAAGAAGAAAAACTAGATAAACTACACGCCAAAGTTGAAGCTCTGCTCGACTGCACAATAGTTTATGTACTAGAAATTGGTGGCCCGGCAGCAGGTCGTTTAATCAACAAAAAAGTCACCCCAATGAAATCCAAATCTCCAGAGGACACCATTACCGATGTTCTTGATAGATTGGTAGAAACATTAAAAGGCAGTCCTCCTCCTTGGTTAAGGAAAGCTTTACAAAAAACTTCCGAATCTGACTTAGAAGCTGTACTTGAAGAGGTATAAAACTATGACAGTTCAAACAGAAACAACAACAACAACTGACATTTATTCTGCGCCTTTTATTAAGGAATTAATTAGAGCAGTTCAAGCTCAAGACTCTTATGGAGTATATAAGTCTTGGTCTCCTGAATTAATTGTCAAGCCTTATATTGTTAGTAAGCAAGAAAAGCGCCAGATTTCCACTGAAAATGAAGTCGATCCGATGACTTTAGCTCGGATTAAGTTATTCTACAATGCAATAGCGACTTGCATTGAATTAGAAACTAATCAAATCATGCAAGTAGTTATTAGTATCAACCATGAAGGATTTGGTTGGGCATTAGTATTTTGTGGTCGTCTTTTAGTAGTTTCTAGAACTTTACGGGATGCTCAACGTTTTGGGTTTACTTCTCTAGAAAAATTAGAAGATGAAGGAGAAAAAATGACTAAAGCTGGTGTTGAGTTAGTGAACAAATATAAGGAAGTTTGTAAACTCTAATTTAATAGCTGAATGCTATTATTTATCAGCTTCTAAATTTGTATAATGGAGAATTCAAACCTTCATTAACCTACAAATAATAAACCTGTAGGGACGTTGCGTGCAACGTCCCTACCCAGTGATTTTTTTTCAAAAAGAATCTAAAAAAAAATTAAAATAGACGATAAAAATTTTGATTTGTGTTTATAATCAAAAATTGAAATAGCTACTACTCAAATTGATAGGGGTTCATCAAATGAAAACATTAACAGACTTCCAAAAACTTGTAGATGCCGAAGATTTTCTCAGCTTTTTTGAAATTCCCTTCGACCAAACAACTGTCAATGTAAATCGCCTCCATATATTAAAAATGTTTTCTGTAGCAATTGCAGAAGTTGACGAAAAAACAGAACTCGCTGAAGCAGACAAAATAACTGCATATAAAACAGCATTAGAATCAGCTTATCAAACTTTCTTGACATCTAATGCTCAAGAACAAAAAGTATTTCCAGTATTCCAACAAGAACATAACGATGTAGTTAAATTAACAGAAATTACTGCTGAGTAAGGAGCCAAGAAACTAATTGAGAAACAAGGTCTCAAGCTTCTTGCCCTTTCCCGGGAATAAAAAAGGAAATTTCAGATTTAAAGCCTCTGGCTCAAGCCGGAGGAACTGATAACTGATAACTGATAACTGATAACTGAAATGACCTCCAACCTCACACCCAAAGAATTAGAACGTTATAGTCGTCAAATGATGCTTCCAGGTTTTGGTCAGGAAGCACAACAGCGACTAAAGTCAACAACAGCAGTGGTAAATGGAGTCGGTGGGTTAGGTGGCACAGCAGCACTGTATTTAGCAGTAGCAGGTGTCGGGAAACTAATTTTAGTCCGTGGTGGGGAACTGCGACTTGATGACATGAATCGTCAAATCTTAATGACAGATGATTGGGTTGGTAAAGTGCGAGTAGACAAAGCCAAGGAAACTCTATCTGCAATTAACCCAGACGTTGAGATTGAAGTAGTCCCCGAATATGTTACGGCTGAAAATGTAGACACATTAGTACAGTCTGCTGATATTGCTCTCGACTGCGCCCACAACTTTGACGAACGGAATTTACTCAATGCTGCTTGTGTACGTTGGCGCACACCAATGGTGGAAGCTGCTATGAATAGTATGGAAGCTTACTTAACCACCATAGTTCCTGGTAAAACTCCCTGTTTGTCTTGTCTATTCCCAGAAAAACCAGACTGGGATAGACGTGGGTTCGGAGTATTGGGGATAGTTTCTGGAACCCTAGCTTGTCTAGCAGCTTCAGAAGCCATCAAGCAGATTACAGGATTTAGTAAACCCCTGTGGTCACAATTGTTGACAATGGACTTGGATGGGATGGAGTTTGCTAAACGTCGCCCCTATCACGACCCAAATTGTCAGGTTTGTGGTTCTCTAACTAGAGAGTTAAAATCTTCAATCATAGGTTCTGAATAAAAATATAAATAAAGAAGTGATCACTGCGAACAGTTTGTAGTTAAGTTTTGGGTTTAAGCTAATAAATAAGGAAACTACTGGTAAAAGCAATTAGCAAAACATTGACAAATAATGTGCCGTCGCTACAGCGATACAGATCATTGTCAAGCTAACAGTAGAACTATGAACTTGCAAAAGTCAGGGTGCATTTTTTCAATCTATTTAAGTAATGTTCTAGAGTTATTGTGATTATTGATTGCCTATGAAGTTACCAGTTTTCCTAAAAACACTAAATCACTAAGCCAGACAAGAGGCGGATGTCGCCTATCTGGGTAATTATTTTATCGGTAAGTATAAATTACCTTTCCTCAAAATTATGACTATAAGTTTAACAGCAAAAGCTGCTTCTCAACTTACCAAGTTCCTGCAAGATTCAAATAAAGGCATCCGCATCTCTGTTGTAGATGGTGGTTGCAGTGGTTATGAATATTCCTTAAATATTGCCAACGCTCCCAAAGAAGATGATTTACTGCTGGAAAAGGACAACTTGCAGATTTTTATCGACCCCAAAAGTGCCCCTTTACTGGACGGAGTTATCGTTGACTACATTGAGGGTTTAACAGAAAGCGGGTTAAAGTTTATTAACCCTAACGCCACAGAAACCTGTAGTTGCGGAAAATCTTTTCAAGCAGGTGGCTGCACTCCAACAGGAGTACCTTGCAGTTAAAAAGAAGCAGTCAGCAGTAAAGGTTTTGAAGAGGATTTAAACTCCTCCTCGTACCTTCCGGTTTCTAGAAACCGGGGATTTCAACCCAGAGTTACGCTCAAGCTGATAGCTATTTGCGTTTGTGTAGCATTCCGTAGGGAAGCATTTCGGAACGGAAATGCTAAAAGCTAATAGCTAGTTAACCAAATTTTTTCAATATCAAAAACAACTAAAAAAAGGAGGATCTAATTAATCAATGGCTACTTACAAAGTACAATTAATTAAAGGCAAGAAAAAACAACCCCCAGAAATCGATATCACCATTGAAGTCGATGAAGATACATATATACTTGATGCAGCAGAAGAACTTGAACCTGACATCGAATTTCCTTCTTCTTGTCGCGCCGGTTCTTGTTCTAGCTGTGCTGCAAGAATAGTTGAAGGTGAAGTCGATCAAGAAGACCAAAACTTCTTAGATGATGAGCAGGTAGAAAAAGGTTGGGTATTATTGTGTGTAGCCAAACCAAAATCTGATTGTGTGATCAAAACTCACCAAGAAGCTTATTTGGTGTAATACTACTTGTAAATAACACTAATATTTCATTATTACAATTCCCCCCTTTTAGCTTTTTTATAATACTATTAGGGGGTGGAATTTTAATGTTTATTGTTGCGCTTCAGCATGAAATATATATTAATTAGCTATTATTACTAAATAGAAGTAGTTGGGGAGGATTAGAGAAGCTCAATATCCTGCCAAATCTTCTCTGCACCCCCAGATTAATTAAATTACAAATTAGAATTAGTTATGGTATCTTCTGATAATTAATCAGTAGCTACCATAACATCAGATGCCTTAATTACTGCATAAGCTTCCTTACCTTCAGCTAACCCCAAGTTTTCTGCTGAAGTTTTAGTAATTACAGAAACTATTTCTACTCCAGGGGCAATTTCTAACGTTACTTCAGCATCTACAGCCCCAATTACCACCTTTTTAACAGTACCTTTGAAAGTATTACGAGCGCTAATCTTCATATTTAAGCTCCGAATCCGAAATTGTTTACTCCGACAATACTACCAAAAAACCTCTACAATATTAACAATTTTTGGAAAAATTAAAAATTGGATCGATCATATAGGTATGAAAAAAAATCGGATTCTGGCCTTTGTATCTATGGCCATGCTTTGTTGTTTCTTGATAATTAGTTGCAGTCAAACCATAGATACTTCATCTTCTGAGCCTACAACTTCACCTGTAAATTTAACAGTTTCAGCAGCAGCTAGCCTCAAAGATGCGATGCAAGAAATCAAACCTATTTATGAACAAAAAAACTCCAATACTTCTTTAACTTTAAACTTAGCTTCTTCCGGTTCTCTACGACAACAAATTGAACAAGGTGCCCCTGTAGATTTATTTATTTCCGCATCTCCTTTTCATATGAATATTTTACAGGAAAAAGGTTTAATAGTAGAAGAAACTCGTCGCGACCTCCTCAAAAATCAAATGGTGTTAATAGTTGCTCAGGAAAATACCTCTTCAGTTAATATTTTTCAAGACCTAATAAAAGACACGGTTAAAAACATATCTATTGGCAAACCAGAAAGCGTTCCTGCCGGAAAATACGGCAAAGAAGTCTTAACTTCTCTAGGTATTTATGAAGCAGTAGAACCGAAAATAGTTTTTGCTAAAAATGTGCATCAAATAGTAAATTATGTAGCAACAGGAAATGTTGATGCTGGAATTGTTTATCAGACAGATACTAACACTTCCAATAAAGTAAAAATTGTTGCTAATGCACCGGAAAAATCTCATACACCAGTAGTTTATCCCATTGCCATAATTAAAGATAGTAAAAATATTGAAGCTGCTGAACAATTAGAGGAATTTATGTTTACCCCAGAGGTAAAAGCTGTATTTGAAAAATATGGTTTTATTACACTAAACAACAATTCTTAATAGGGTTAAAAAAGTAGGAAAACTTTGATTAAATATGAATAATTAGTTAGTGTAATATCATTTTTATTGATTTAAGTTGTACTAACTAGGCGATATGCTCATCAAGAAAATACTGGTAGGAGTTACGCAGAAACCGGGTTTATCAACGAACTTTCCTCACTTGAATAATTAGAGCAATAAACCCGGTTTATTGTTGAGGATTTACTCAAAATAATGATACAATAGGAAGCATTCCCAAAACATTTATGTACAGAGAATAAAATCACAAAATCTCCATATCCCCCAATGGTTTGAGAACCGGAACAGTACGACACCCTACGACCGTTAACTACATGGCGATCGAGCATTTAAGAATTTTGTCAAAAGTATTCCTGATATCATGTCCGGTAGCATCGGTATTGTATAGCAAAGGTAGGGAACAGGGAACAGGGAACAGGGAACAGGGAACAGGGAGGAAAGCTTACTCGCTGTGAAAAAAACCTTAAATTTCCTCTAGATATCCAACATTAGCTTTACACAAACGATATCAACGGACATGATATGACTTACTTTTGGGTAAAATCTGCTTCCTTTTTACTTGATAATAGAAAACTTATCATTCCGAAAATTTTATCTAAATCGGTAATAGTAATTCTCAACTTGCTCTTTGTGAATTCATCGGATACTAATTTTCCAAATTGCCATAACTCTCCATCCGTTACCGAAAAATAAGGGTTTAAAGCTTCTCCTTTCAAGGATAAAAAAGAAAAAAATTCCCTTTTAACCAATCCTATCTGTTTCAAGAAGAGGTAATTATTAATTATTAATTGTTAATTATTAATTATTGAATATCCCATACACAGGAAGTTGCTCGGCTTTATTTAATTTTTGGGCGAAAGTATGAACAATCTCTTATAGTTCTCAAGCTACTAACCGTCAGACTCCGAGTCGGAGAAATGAAGTTGTGATAAAATTGAACATTATTTTCTGGAGTAACTTATGAGAACAACTAAATCTTTATCTTTGAGTTGGGAAGAATTACAACAACTCACCACATTTGAGCGAGATACGGTGAACGGACTAACTAATTCCCAAGCGAGACTGCGGCTGTTTGGACAAGCCGAATCAGATGTGCGAGTTACTCTTTATCGCGATCATCATGCTTGGTGTCCTTATTGCCAAAAAGTGTGGCTGTGGTTAGAGGAAAAGCATATTCCCTATCGTATTGAGAAAGTCACTATGTTCTGTTATGGAACAAAAGAAAAGTGGTATAAGCAAAAGGTGCCATCGGGAATGCTTCCTGCGGTAGAACTTGACGGTAAAGTAATTACAGAAAGTGATGATATCTTATTAGCATTAGAAAACGCATTTGGCCCATTAAATCAGGTAGGAATGGGCGATCGCCGAGCGCTGCCTCTGCGCCAGCTAGAACGCCTACTCTTTCGTGGCTGGTGTACTTGGTTGTGCTACCCCACGCGATCGCCAAGGGACGACCAACGCAGTCGAGAGCAATTTACCTCCATCGTGGCTCAAGTTGAAGCGGCTCTGGCCAATACTCCAGGACCTTATTTTCTGGAAGAATTTGGTATAGTTGATTTGGTTTTTACTCCCTATGTGGAGCGGATGAATGCCAGCCTCTACTACTACAAAGGCTATTCATTGCGGGAAGAAAATCCAAAGCTCTCTGATTGGTTTGATGCTATGGAAACCCGAGCCACCTATCGAGGGACACAAAGCGATTTTCATACCCATGCACACGATTTACCACCGCAAATGGGCGGATGTTATCCTAACCAAGAATCTCAAACTGAGATTAATCAAAAACGAGTCGATTGCGGTCCTTGGTTCGGATTACCAGATGTGATGTATCCAGAACCCGAAACGTCTCGAACAGAAGCTCTACACCGGGCGGTAAAGCATCGTGAGAATATAATTCGCGTTAATCCAGCGGACGATCGCCTTTTTGATGAAGCCTTGCGTTGCGCTCTGACTTACATGATGACAGGAGAATTCTGTCCGCCACCATCTGGTTCTGATCCAGCCCTGCGCTACCTGCGCGATCGTATTAGTGTACCGAGAGATATGTCCATCTATGCTGGAAAACGACTGAGAGAAGCATTAGAAACCACGGCAGCTCTATCTGGCGATCGGCAAGGAAGACCCATTTCGGGGCGCGATAGACGCGATCAAGACCCAGCTAATTTCAGCCAAATTTAACAATATGGACGGGGGGGTTGTCTAATTACAGCGCTTTTCACTCTCGATGGGCTTTGTTGCCGTAATCAACACCTTGTAGGGACGTTGCATGCAACGTCCCTACTGAAATGAAAACCGCTGTATTCATTCACCGCGTCCCCGTTTCACAGCATCCCCGTTTCACAGCATCTCGGTGTCAAATATTATTTGCTTGACAACAGAAAACTTATCGTTCCGAAAATTTTATCTAAATCAGTAATAGCAATTCTCAAGACGACGGTACAGCGCAAACTTACCACCGCGGTCGTAAGCCTCCGTACTCGGAGAAAGCACCTCAATAATGACGCAGGGATAGCGGATAAATTGTCGGGCGGTACGATCGCGCTCGTCGCAGCTAATACTAAGGTCTGGATAAGTAAACGGTCCATCGTCAGTAATGCCCACCTTCGCATCAGAGTTACGCACCTTGCAGCGCCCCCGTAACGGTTCTCGTAACAGGCTTGCTAAATTTAGGGCAATGTCTGCATGGGGCAAGGTTCCCCCTGCCATCGCAAACACTTGCCCATTAAAATATTCGTAGCGTAGTGGTTGTTGGACTTCCCATTCCAAATATTCCTGTGGTGTTAAGGGGGGGAGAACTCTGGTAGTAGCTTGTGTCATGGTATATTATCCAAAAAATATGTTTATATTTTAGGCGATAGATTTTCATTAAAAAGTAATTTTATAGGGATAATGGGGCAGTCATAAACCGACGTTTACCGTCAGCAGCATAAGCAATGCAGGCTTTTAAATCTTCTCGCGTCAGATCGGGAAAATCATCGAGAATTTCTGCTTCAGTCATCTCGGAAGCTAGGTACTCAAGGACTTCATAAACTGTAATGCGCAAGCCGCGGACGCAAGGCTTACCACCACGTTTTTCAGGTTCAATTGTAATGATATCTCGGTAGTTCATAAACTGGCATGAGGGAAAAATTTCTACTTAGCATTATATCAAACACTGGCGATCGTACTGGATTACTCCCGCTCGCAATTTTTTTTAATCTCAGATTCCGTTATGCCATTTTTAGGCACCAATTTATAATGTTTTTCATCTACGACAGACAATCTAAATATCTGATCTTCTTCATCGACGGATAATTCTAAAATTGCTACATCATTTTCAGTTAAAAACTGCAAGGCAATTGGTTTGTATAGTACATTAGGATAGCGAACTTTACAAAATTCTATATCTTGCATGACCTGAACAATCCCAAAGCGATCTCCAGGAGACTTTGCTTGGCAGGGGAGGGAATCGCAAAATGAGCACCTCGTTTATTAACGCCCAAATAAATTTCATCGATTTCAATTTTACCAACGTTGGCAATACTTGTTCTCAAGTGATTTTGAATTGAATAACAGGTCAAACCAGTAAAGATATCTATCAGACGGTTATATCTAACCTTTGTCAGTAGTGCTTGTTCATCTGTCCCAGGAGCATAACATTTGACAATTTCTGGTGTAGCATCAAGAATTTTGATTCGTTGACGATTTTCTGAAGGATTTATTTTTCCGGGTTGAGCTTGCCGGAATTCATAATTACCGACACCTGTGCCAATAATGATCCAATCTGAGCCATCATTAAGCTGATCCTTTAAAGACTGTGGCAGATCACGTCTAAAGCGATAAGTGTAAGGAATATCACCTAGATTTTTGATTCTTTCAATCTTTAGTTGCTTACAAGCATCGGCTAGTTCCTCCCGATTAAATGCTACTCGGACATCCCCTTCCCTATAATTCTTGAAAAATACCCTTTCAATTATTTTGTCGTACCTAGTCATGCTACACAATTCCCCATTCTTTTTCTTTTAGGAATCACATCATTTGGCACCTGCCAATAATCCGAAGCTTGACCCATATTATAGGATAAAACTTGATAGTCAATTTTTAGCCCACGGATTTCTAGTTGTTCTCGATCGATTTTGAGGCAATCAATAATTTCCTCTCCCAAAGATTTAGATAACATGGGAATCACAGCATTACCAATTTCTCTAAATCCATGCCATATCGTGCGGTGAAATTGAAACCAATCAGGAAATGTATGCAGTCTGGCAGCTTCCCGAACTGTAATACATCTCGGTTCACGATAATGAATGGGTCTAGGAGCAGTATAAGCCCCTTTATCACTGGCTGTACCTGCCCGAAGTGTATTACAAAGTCCTGAATCTGCCAATTTAAAAAATCTGCTAGTTTTTTCGACAGTTCCGGGTTCAGTCGCTAAAAATCGGGTGATAGATTTGGCCGTATGTTGCGAGCCAATATGACCCCAAACTTTACCATCTGTTTGGCGTTTATGACAGAGTGCATATTCTCCTGATGGACTCAAATCAAAGCTGGTTCTAAACTCAGAGTAATCTAGTTTACTGGGGTCAATTCCCCGATCGCTCCTCAGAAAAGCCGGGATATTCGCTAAATCTGAAATAGCCTCACCAACTGTATTAAAATTTTGCTCAACTTCATCTAATGTTTCCTGGGGATAACCCGCTTGAATCACATCTTTGCGACTGCCAATGAGAATTAATCGTTTTCTTTTTTGCGGAGCCCCAAATAGTGACGCATCTAGGATTTTAATCGGTCGAGCGATCGCATAGCCAATTTTCTTAAATTCTCGGATTAACTCATGCAAAAATTTCTGATGTTGACCGGAGGCAATTCCTGGCACATTCTCGAAAATAAAATATTTGGGCTGGATGTCGTTAATAATTCTGACATATTGAAAAACTAGCGAATTTCTAGGGTCATCTAACTGCCGCTTGCCAATATGAGAGAATCCTTGGCAAGGGGGACCACCGGCAATTAAGTCCACTTGACCCTCAAACCCCTTCTGTTTCATTTTGCCAATTAATTCTTTTGTCCTTAAGTAATTAATATCTTGGCAAATAGTCACCCCATATGGAAAGTTCACATGATGAACTAAAGAATGAATTGGATCCAATTCAACAGCAGCAGCAATATCAAAGCCAGCCGCTTCAAGTCCTAAAGACATTCCCCCACAGCCTGAGAATAAATCGATCGCGATCGGTCTGAGCATTTCCCATCTCCCCACACTCCCCACACTTCCCACCCACCCCACACA
>JASJEE010000206.1 GCA_030064835.1 Microcoleaceae cyanobacterium MO_207.B10
GGGAATAGGGAACAGGGAACAGGGAACAGTTAGAAAAACATTTCCTAGTCTGATAATTAGTAATTATCCTCACCAATTTTTTGTTAGCTATAACAATTAGGAAAGAAATAAAATTTCCCCTTATGCAATTCCGTTACGGTTTTAACTAGAGGTAATTATTAATTATCAATTATCAATTATCAATTATCAATTATCCATGGAATCTATCTCTGCTAATTCCAACCATCTTTCTGTCGCAATATCAATTTCTTCTCCTAAACTTTCTACCTTTTCATGGAGTTTTTGAACTTCACTTACTTCTGTTGGAGGTGCATTATAAAGTTCATTTTCTGCCTCAGCTTTTTCAGCTTCTAATTGAGCAATTTTTTTCTCTAAATTTTGATATTCTCGCTTCTCTTTTGATGATAATTTTCTTTGCCCAGTCTTATCGCGAGAAACTCTTTCTGATTTTTGTTGTTTAGACTGACTTTCCTTTGGCTTTTCCTCAACTTCTACAGATTTTTTGTTTGCTGCTTCTACTTCTTTATAATCTAAATAAAGAGAATAATTTCCTGGATATTGTCGCAAATTTCCTACTGCTTCAAAAGCAAAAATTCTATCTACAGTTCGGTCGAGAAAATAGCGATCGTGAGAAACAACAATTACACAACCATTAAACTCTTCGAGATACTCTTCCAACACTGCCAAAGTTTGTACATCTAAATCATTAGTCGGTTCATCTAAAATCAAAACATTAGGGGCACTCATCAATACTTTTAACAGAAATAATCGTCTTTTTTCCCCACCAGAAAGTTTATAAACAGGAGCATATTGTTGAGTACCTGGAAATAGAAATCTTTCCAACATTTGAGAAGCACTAATTTGAGTACCATCTGATGTCTGAACAAATTCTGCCACATCTTTTATATACTCAATTACTCTTTGATTTTCTGTTGCAGAATCCAGCAAATCTTCTGAATGTTGGTCAAAATAACCTATATGTATTGTTGCCCCAATTTCTACTTTCCCAGAATCAGGTTCAATCCTACCTGTAATAATATCCATTAGGGTTGATTTTCCCACACCATTACCACCAATAATTCCCACTCTATCTTCAGGCACAAATTCATAAGTAAAATCTTTAATCAAGGTTCTATCATCGTAGGATTTAGAAACATTTTCTAACTCAATAACTTTTTTGCCAATTCGACGACCAGCAGTAGAAATATCCACCTTTCCTAACGCTTCTTTAAATTCTCTTCCTTGCATTTCTTCTATGCGTTGAATCCGAGCTTTTTGTTTAGTGCTGCGAGCCTTCGGGCCCCGTTTCAACCATTCTAATTCCCGGCGTAATATACCTTGATGTTTCTTTTGAGAACTAACAATTGAATCTTCAGCTAAAGCTTTTTTTTCTAAAAAGTAGGAATAGTTGCCAGAATAAGTAAAAATATCCCCTCTATCTATTTCCAGAATTTTGTTAGTAACCCGGTCAAGAAAATAACGGTCGTGAGTAATTAATAAAATTGCTCCAGAAAAAGTATTTAAGTAACTTTGTAACCATTCTACAGACATAGCATCTAGATGGTTTGTTGGCTCATCCATTAACAAAACATCCGGTTCAGCAAGTAAGGCAGTCGCTAAAGCAATTCGTTTACGATAACCCCCAGATAAGTTACTAACTTTAGCCTCAAAATCTAGAATTCCTAATTTACTCAGGATAATTTTTGCCTTAGTTTCTAACTCCCAAGCATTGGTAGAATCCATCTTTTGAGTTACTTCAGAAAAACGCGCCATTAACCGATCATCTTCTGGATAATGAGCTAATTTTTCTGATAATTCTTCGTACTCTTTTACCAATGCCATTTGTTCGCCACTGTCGGCAAAAACCTGTTCTAAAACAGTATTATTTTCATCTAAATCTGGTTGTTGAGGCAAATAAATAATCCTCACATTTTGATTAACTAAAATTTGACCGCCGTCTGTAGGTTCCAAACCAGCAATCATTTTTAATAGAGTTGATTTTCCCGAACCATTTGTACCAATTAAACCAACTTTATCACTAGGGTCTAAACTGAAGCTAGCATCTTTTAAAATTTCTTTGATGCCAAAGTCTTTTTTTACTGATTGAAGTGTAAATATGCTCATTTTGCTAATTGCTCACTATTCACTATTATAATTATTAACTATTCAATTTTCACCCGAGTAGACCACAAGTTCAGCCTTCTTGGGATTCCCAGCCCTCGTTTCACCGCTCCACCTAACACCTAATACCAATTTAAAAAAAGAATGTGATGCTTGAGCCAACTTCAAATTAACTAATTAATCAAGTTTTTCCACTTTATCCCTTTTATAACCAGCTTTTTTATTTTTTTTTTCTATGATTTCACCACACCCAAAACCCCACAGCCAAAACCCAAGATTGATAATATTTGTAGCAAACATTTATCAATTTGGTATAACACCTAACACCTAGATTTTTAACTGTGGTTTACTCATATAAAAACTGCTGTAATACTTATACATCATAACTTCGGAAACTGCTGTAACTAAAATTTACTTGAATAAAAATGCAATAATTGTTTGGATTTTATTTTACTAATTGTTAGATTTAACCAAATAAATATTTGGTCTTGAAAAATCCGGAAAATATTACCAACAAAAGAGTAGAAAATAACTATTGGCTAATTGGCACAGGAAATAAAAAAGTTTCTGGGGGATGAAATTAATTACTTTTTGCCAGGCAAAAGCAACAAGTAAATATTATTTAGCTGTTGAGGTTAACTTAAGTGGGGAAAATTATTTTTAATCTACTTATCAAAGTATACAAATACATTTTTTCCCCAATCCCTACCCTCTGAAAAATGTTAAATTAATTTTGCACTGCAACAAAGCCGAACTTGATCTAAAAATTTGATGATGTAGTTAGTATAAATTTATTTTTAGCAATATCAAATGTAGATTTGAAGATAATTAATATATAGGGTTTCCCAAGCTCGTTAAGTACAGTTATCTTTTGAGCTTTTCATTATATAGAATCCAGTTATATGATATATGTTTATAACTATAATCTCCTATCCCCCAATCTTCCCACACATCTCACATCCTCAACTATATATAGTAAGTATTCAACTGGATTTAATATTACTCCCTATTTACTGTTCCCTGTTCCCTCAAAGCTAGAATTTTGTACCTCACCATTATGGGAATTGCTGTATTAATTTTTCACCAAACATTGGTTATTCAGAAAAGAGCGATCGCTTTCTAAATATAGTAAATATAGTGAGATTATTTAGGAATTATATTAAAGTCAAGGTAGGAGAGTGGGGGAGTATTTTAAATAGCCTCCCTTCCTTAAAAATTACCACTTTCCCAAATGCAGCTAATTCAACTATTAATTATTTTCATTGATATTGCTAAGATTGAAAATAAAAGGAACTCCCTGAGACTTTTCACTACCCAAAATTAAAACTTTAGGCATTTGAGACCCACCCTCTTTCCAAGCTTCAATAGCTTCCTTCTGCAAAACTAATTCACCACCTTGAGCTTTCAAAGTTTCTGCTAATAGTTTTTGAGCCTCTGCTTTACCCTTAGCGCGATTAATTTCTGCTTGGGCTTCTTGCTCTGCTTCTCTAGCAATATATACTGCTCGTTGCGACCTTTGCTCTGCAATTTGTTTATCTTCCACTGCTCTAGCAAATTCAGCAGAAAAAGTCAAATCTATGACACTAGTATCTAATACAATGATTCCGTATTTATCTAACCGAGAACCTAAAGCTTCATCAAAGTCTGATTTCAATTCTTCCCGTTTAGTAATAGCTTCTTCAACAGTTCTTCTAGCAGCAGCAATTTTAAAAGATTCTTGAGTTTGTGGTGCAATTACTTTTGAAACTACATTTTGTAGAGTTCCTTGTTCCCTTCTAATTTTTACTACTAATAACGGGTCTAAACGAAAGTTAATAGCAAAACTAGCAGATAACTCTTGCAAATCTTTTGTAGAACTTTGGGCTGGAACCTCAAACTTTTGTACCGTTACGTCATAGACATCTACTTGAGAAATTAGGGGAGGTTTAAAATGAATACCTTCTAATAAAGCTCCATCTCTAGCCTTACCTAAGATACTTATAACTCCTGCTTGACCAGGATTAATAATTACAAAAGCATTAAAAGCAACTAGGACTATTATAGATAAAACTGTTGCCAAGATTAATGTTTGTAAACTCTGTTGTTGATTTTTCAATTTTATTTTCTCCTGACCTTTGAGATTACAGTTTATTTGTGTATTTTACTGTGCCGATCTTAGTTTGAGCTGAAATTTAATACTCAAATTATACAATATTTTTAGATTCTCTAATAATTATTTTTTTTCTAACATTCTCTCATATTTCCTGATATATTATTTGTTCTATAGCGTTTCCCAAGTTGGTGAAGTACAGTTATCTTTTTATCTTTTCATTACTCCCTATTTCTTGTTCCCTGTTCCCTAAAGCCATAAAAATAAGTACCTCATAACAATGGGAAGTGCTGTATGAGATAATCTTCAAGATAAAATTAAACAAATTTATTTAACTAAGACCTAAAACCTACGACTCAAAATCTAAATATTCAAAACAAATATTAACGATTTAAAACCACCAATTTTTTAGGCATAAATCTTGCCAAAATTTGCTTCAGTACCATTGCCGTCCACTCAATATCCGCTTCCGTCGTCTCTCTTCCTAAAGTCAAACGAATACCCCCAGTAGCAAAAACTTCCTCATATCCCATTGCTAGTAATATCGGACTCGGAGCCACCTTACCACTATGACAAGCAGAACCAGCACTAATACCAATACCAGCTAAATTCAACTGTCGCACCAAAGTTTTACCCGTAATCCTATCCTCTGTTTTACCCTCTTTCATCAGTGGCGGAATAATACAGAAACTAACATGATGTGGCAGTCTGTGCAATCTATCCCCAGTGCTAACCAAAAAAGCAGTATCAGCCATCAGATCAAATAAGCGATCGCGTAACCCGCTCAACCTCAAAATTTCTGTAGTCATTTCCTCATTTGCCAACTCTGCCGCCACCCCAAAACCTGCGATCGAAGGCACCGCCTGGGTACCAGAACGCAACTGTAACTCCTGACCGCCACCAACCAGCAAAGGGACCAACTCCACACCATCCCGTACATAAAGAGCCCCCGCACCTTGAGGGCCATAAATCTTATGACTTGACATGGACAACAAATCTACAGGTAACTTTTGTACATCCACAGGCAAACGTCCCACTACCTGCACCGCATCAGTATGAAACAAGACCCCACTGGCCCGACAAATATTACCCAATTCCTCAATAGGTTGCAAAGTGCCCACTTCGCTTTGACCATAAATAACTGATACTAAAACCGTATTAGTCTGTAATGCTAACTGTAGTTCTTGGGGGTCTACTCTAGCCTGATGATCCACAGGCAATCTAGTCACTTGCCATCCCCAATCTTCCAACAGTCTTGCTGGTTCTGAAATTGCCGAATGTTCCACACTAGAAATAATTATATGTTGGGGTTTTTTGTAGCACCTAGCTACACCCATCACTGCCATATTGTCAGCCTCAGTACCCCCAGAAGTAAAAATAATTGATTCTGGTGGGGCGTTAATCAAACTAGCTACTTGTATTCTGGCCCTTTCTACTAATGTTGCTGATCGTTGGCCCCATGTATGTAAACTTGAAGGATTACCCCATTGTTCGGTTAAGGCTTTTTCCATAGCAGCGATCGCTTCTTTTCTTGTTGGTGTGGTAGCGCTATAGTCTAGATAAATTTGCATAATGTTTGTCCGTTTTTACTTTACTTAACTGCTTAATTACAGCAGAACATTTGGCCAATCTATGACAAATTATACTGGCACAACAGGAGTAGAAAATAGGGTCATTTCAGTTATCAGTTAATATCAGTAAAATATTTACAGCATATTTCGGGCTGATGATGTGCAAGGTTTGAATTGAATGTCTTGTATTGCGGGCATCTTGACCGCGATGAGTTTACCTCATAACATCAGGAAGCTCTCTAAACTTCTGTATAGATAAAATAAAAAATTAAGCTTTGATATAGTAGACTGGCACAACTTTAAGTTCCAGTCTTAAATTGTTGTTTTTAGCTGTTTTTATCTCTCCCCTCTTTCCACAGTTCTAAGATTTCCCAATCTTTTCTAATAGACATCTCCAATAATAAAAAATAAAATCAATAATCGAAAAGAAAACATCAATTATTTCTCCCTACTCCCTGCTCCCTGCTCCCTGCTCCTTCTTTTCCGGGTCTAATGCACTAAATGACTTTTATCTGTCTAATAGAGTGGGTTAGGAGGAAATAACTCTACACTAATAATTAATATATTTATGTAACCATTAAGCTTTTAGCCGTAATAAATGTAGTTATTAAGAGAATAAATTAGTGTTGAGAGATTTTATCTAATTACTAAAGATGAATGAAAAGCGCCCCTAGTAACTTCATTGATTAAAAATAAAAACCTGACTGCTAACTCCTAATAACTATTTGTGCAAGATTCCACAGGAAATACTTGTATATTTATTATTTGCCATTACCCAACCAATACTATCTATTTGATGCTATTTTTAGATTTTATTTACAGATATATTCTAACTATATCAACAATTACTTAGGTTTACAAACGTTATAATCTTCATGTGACATTACCTTCTGTGGTATAACAAAACTCCCATAATCTTCACAAATCATTCGATAATTACGAGTGACAGGTATACTCACAATAAAACGATTATGTCGGAGGCGTTTACCTCCAAATTCCCTATAACTTTTATTATGATTCAACCCATTAATAATTGCCCTAGCTTTGACCACTACATAGTCTGGTAAACCTTTTAGGTCTATAATATCTTGGTCGAAAGACGTTTCCCACTCTAACTTTTTCTCTCGCTTTTCCGCTATTTCTTCGTCCACTCTTTGCTTTGCCATTTGCTCTTGTTCACAGCGATGGCATTTTCTCCCATATCCTTTATGGCCACACGGAAAAGTCCTTTTTCTTTTCGGCATAAAACAGCAAAGTTGGTCGTCACCAAGTTTTTTCTATTTAGGGTGTTGTTATTACTTCCCAATAGGTTAACAAATAGACAATACAAAAAATATCTACACTTCAGCAGAATTCTAGTTAACTATAACTCTACATCATCGGCCTTTATGGCACAATCCTCAAGATTAATCCCTTCTTAAAATTCCACTGCAAATAACATTGAAAAATATTTCAGCTTCTGGCCAGAGCAAGGCTACTAAGATACTATAGATTAGTAATTAAAAAATCATAGACCGTTGGCTCTACTTATATCTGTGCTATTTAGTTCAGCTAAACTTAGGTTTGGCTATGTTTTACTTTTGGCTTTGAGCTTGACTGCTTGTTTGAATAGACAGTCTTCACCTCAGCGGTTAGTTCCTACTGTCTCACCCTTGCCTCAAGACCCATATCTTGAAGCTTACTTCAATCAGTCTCAGGCTTCAAGTTATATTGAGCCTTATCGGAAGCAACCTCGATTAGGAGATAATCTCGAACAAATAATTATTAATGGTATTTCTGAGGCCAGTTTAACAGTAGATGTGGCTGTTCAAGAATTACGCTTACCTGACATTGCTGCAGCTTTGGTAGAACGTCATCAAGCTGGGGTAAAAGTCCGAGTGATTATTGAAAATACTTATAACCGTCCTTGGGGTAGTTTGACTGCATCTGAAGTGGCTCAACTCTCTGAACGGGAAAGCGATCGCTACTCTGAATTCGTTCAGCTTACCGACATAAACATGGATGGTGATATTAGTCAAGATGAAATTAATCAGAGGGATGCGCTCGTAATGTTAAGTAATGCCGGGGTTCCCAGGATTGATGATACAGCCGATGGTTCTAAAGGTAGTGGCCTGATGCACCATAAATTTGTTATCGTTGATGGCCGCAGTATAATTGTCAGCTCTGCTAATTTTACTACTAGTGGTCTTCATGGCGATTTTTCAGAACCTAACAGTCGTGGTAATGCAAATAATCTTTTAAAAATAGAAAGTGCTGAATTAGCTCAAATATTTACTGAAGAATTTAATATCTTATGGGGAGACGGGCCAGCAGGTAAGCCAGATAGTAAATTTGGTGTCAAAAAACCTTTTAGACCAAACAGACAAATATCTATTGGCAACACAAAAGTTACAGTACAATTTGCTCCTACTTCTAGTCTTCTAACTTGGCAAGAAAGTGTAAATGGTTTAATCAATCAAACATTAGCAAAATCCGATCAATCAATTGATTTAGCCTTATTTGTATTTTCATCACAGCAATTAGTTAATACCCTAGAAAATCAATCTCAAAAAGGTGTATTAGTCAAAGGTTTAATCGACCCCAGTTTTGCTTATCGTTCCTATAGTGAGGGTTTAGATATGATGGGAATTGCTCTAGCTAATAAATGTAAATATGAAGAGAATAATCGTCCTTGGCAAAAACCAATTTCCACTATCGGAGTACCAAATTTACCACCAGGCGATCGCCTCCATCATAAGTTTGGCATTATCGATAATAAGATTATTATTACTGGTTCCCATAATTGGAGTGAAGCAGCAAATAAAACCAATGATGAAATCTTATTAGTAATTGAAAATTCTACAGTAGCAGCTCATTTCCAAAGAGAATTTCAAAGACTTTATCAAACAGCAACATTAGGTATACCATCCTGGGTAATTAAAACAGCTCAACAACAACAAAAAGAATGTGGTAATCTCTTAATTGAAACTCCTATTTCAGAAGTTAATACTCAAAGTAAAATCAATTTGAATACCGCCACTCTCGAAGAATTAATTACCCTGCCTGGTGTCGGACCAAAACTAGCAGAAAGGATTATAGAAGCTAGACAGGAGAAATCTTTTACATCATTAGCAGACCTGGATAATATATCTGGAATCGGAGCAAAAATGTTAGACAAATTGAGCGATAGGGTGACTTGGTAAGAGGCAAATTAGGAGACCTCTCCGGAAAAGAGGGAGTAGGGAGCAGGGAGAAATAATTGATGTTTTCTATATAAAAATTGATTTGATTTTTTATTATTGGAGATGTCTAGGGAATAGAGCAACAATGAAAATTTGGTTATGTAGCTGAATGCTTGCGTGCATAGTAATTAAGTAGTCAAGCAAAATTAATTTTATATTTGCCACTGAGGTTAGATAGGTAGGAAAAACTATTTTTGATCTATAGCAATCAGGAATTAGATGTGAGAATTGAGGTGTTGCTTAAAATGTAGAATCTAGTAGTTATCATATTCATTTTTATACATTTTTTGCTTCTTATTTGTTCCCTCACAGGAGTGCGTGTTCCCTACGAGTAACGTCACGCTCCGCGAAAGCGCCGTAAGACGAGGCGGGGTCGCACCGCTGTTACCCGTTTCCTATTCCCTAAAAGTGTCCAATATCTCACAACTTAAATCATATTGCTATATCAGAGGTATTTCATTCTAAACTGTGCCATTTTATGTATTTACAAAAATACGTTATTTCAAGCTTTAGACAATTTACCTTTACCCTATTTGTAAAGTAAGTAAATTCATTGCCAAAATCTAGAATAAAATGACCCTGCAAATATATTCTCCCCTACTCCCTACTCCCTACTTCCTAATCTCTGAAAAACGTTAAATTAATTTTGCATAGATACTTATTAGAGACACCACAGAATTGTGGGGACTGTGGGAAACGGGCAGTAAAGAACAAATCAAAAAATTTATATCCTCCGAAAAGTTTTTAATTGAAAAATTTGTTTCATTAATCTCACTAATTTCATCTTAATCATTAACCATAAAGTTATGATTTAATCGCAAAATAGTCATTGATTGCAGTTAAAAGTTAATAGTTAGCCTCCTCCGGAGGAGCTGCGCTAACAGTAGCTCCGCAATAAGCAGGCTTAAAATTTGGAATACTCTCTTTTTTTTCCTGAAGATGGAGGGCTTTAGACCATAATTTTTCGGTAAAATTATTAAACTTTAACCTAAATTCTCACCGAAATTTTTAGGTAAGTTATCTAAAACTTGTAAACCATCTAAAACAGCATTCCGGATAATCGGTTCCGACTCTCTACTTAACATTAAATGGAAACAATCAACAATTTGGGATTGAGTCACAAAAGAACCTTTAACAGGAGTAATCATTCTAGCTTTACTAGAACTAGGTAAAAAATTTTGATTGGCGATAGAATCAATTTTATTTAACTTATAATGATTCAAAGAACGTGTAATTTGTCTAACAGCAATCAATCGTTTAATAGGGTCAGCATCAGTCAAATCAGTTAAACATTTTTCTAACTGAGTTTGTTGTCGATCAGTCCTTTGACTAATCATTTGCCAAACCAATAAACCAATGACAGCAAAAATACCTAAATTTTGTAAAATCAAACCAGAAGCAATTAATGGTTGCTGAGAATCAACCCAAATTGAAACAGTAGTATAAGCAGTGAGAGTTGCTAGGCCACCACAGCCAACTGCCAGAGAGAACTTTCGATTCCAACCAGCCCAAAACCGATAAAATTCTCTCGAAAATACTTGCCAGTCCCACTCTTGCATTCGATAGACTAGAACCATAACCAGTATTCCCAAACTTGTGGACAACAATAACTTATTATTCAAACAGGCCCAAGCTCCGACGATTGCGATAACTAATAGCCATCTCCTAGCTTTAGGCAAATACAGAAGTGACAGCAACCTTAATTTTCCTTTAGAACTAGGAAGAAAATTTTGATCTGGTTTTGGTAAATCTCGTTTAGCCATTGTCAGTTTATGGGACATAAGGTGATAGAAGCGACTAATCATCAAATATTGATTCAATTGATTTTAACAATTTCAACAACAATCAATAGTAGATTTACTCACAAAGGATGGATTCTGACAACATTAGATTACTAGACTAAGTGAAATTACTAACTTAGTTTACTCAAATTCTCTTCCCAAATTGTTCTCAAATTTTTGAGAATAGTAGATTGCTTAAGAGAACAGTTAAAATACTATGTGAGGTAAAAAAATAACTCCTAGAGCAAAGCTATTTGCTGACAAAAACTTAGTTTCTGTTTAAATCTCCTCAATGGACTTTCTGAAGAAATCTTGCAAAAAAACTCATGTCAGTTAAACAAAATCAATTTACTATTCACTTTTGGGGCGTTAGAGGCAGTATTGCTTCCCCCGGTTCAGAGACAGTAAGATATGGTGGCAATACTCCCTGTATAGAAATGCGAGTAGGCGAACATCGTCTCATTTTTGATGGTGGTACTGGCCTCCGAGTTTTGGGTCAATACCTTTTGTCTCAAATGCCAGTAGAGGCCCATATGTTTTTTACTCACTCCCACTGGGACCATATTCAAGGCTTTCCTTTTTTCACACCGGCTTTTGTCAAAAATAATCGTTTCTACATCTATGGTGCTGTTGCTCCTAATGGTGCCACAATTCAGCAAAGATTAAACGATCAGATGCTTCACCCTAACTTTCCAGTGCCATTACAAATTATGGGATCTCAGCTCAAATTCTTAGATATTGAAATCGGCCAAAAAATTCAAATAGGTGATGTACTAGTTGAAAATGCTTTGCTTAACCATCCCGGTGAAGCATTGGGCTATCGTGTCAACTGGAAGGGATATACTGTAGCTTATATTACAGATACAGAACATTTTCCTGACCGTCTTGATGAAAATGTTTTATTCTTGTCTCGGAAAGCCGACGTTTTAATTTATGATGCCACCTATACAGATGAAGAATATTACTCAGAAAAATCTAGTAAAATTGGTTGGGGACATTCTACATGGCAGGAAGCAGTGAAAGTGGCTACAGCGGCGGAAGTTAAAAAATTAGTTATCTTTCACCATGACCCCTTACATAATGATGCTTTTCTAGATAACGTGGGAGAACAAGTAGCTCAAAAATTTCCTAATAGTTTAATGGCAAGAGAAGGTCTTTCCATCCAATTAGTTTCTCTTAGTAATGGTACAGAAAATAATTCTGGAGTAGAAAAAACAAACTCTTCTAGTGCGAAGATTTCTGCTTAAGTTTAATTTTGTTAATTTTGTGATTTTACTTACAAAAAAAGCCGACAAAAACTACTAAATAAGGTAAAGGTATAAGTTCTCTAAAAAAATTAAAATATAAGGTGTGTGGATAACTTCTGATTTGACAAAAACCCTAACTCCAACTACTGTTGCCCTGGGAAACTTTGACGGTTTACATAGAGGGCATCGGCAAGTAGTTCAACCAATTTTCAATTTAGGTAGTGGATCAAATTCATTTTCTATTTCTACACTAGATTTAGCAGCAACTTTGGAAGTAGACGAAGGCCGAAAACTTAAGTTGTGGAATCAAGATGTGAAATTTGCCTCTCAATATTCCCAACGAGAAAGCCAACATATCTATTCGACAGTTGTTACATTTAATCCTCACCCCCAAGAATTTTTTAGTGGGAAACCAAAAAAATTGTTGGCACCACCTGATGAAAAATTAGTCCTTCTGCAACAGATGGGAGTTGAACAAGTAATATTATTACCCTTCGATCAATATTTAGCTGCTTTAACTCCTACTGAATTTGTAGAAGAAATTTTAGTTAGACAATTACAAGCACGTCGAATTAGTGTGGGATGGGATTTCCGTTTTGGCCGAAAAAGGGCAGGAGAAGCTAAAGATTTACGGGCGATCGCAGCCAACTATGGTATTGATGTGACAGTTGTACCCTTGTACACTTGTGAAAATGGAGAACGTATTAGTAGTTCTATTATCCGCCAAGCATTGGCAGAAGGAGACCTCAAAAAATCAAATCGCTTGCTTGGTCGTCCCTACAGTTTAGTGGGTCAAGTAACCAAAGGACAACAACTAGGTAGAACAATCGGATTTCCTACTGCTAATATTAAACTACCGCCACAAAAATTTTTGCCTTGTTTTGGGGTTTATGCTGTTAAAGTTTATATTTGTGATCACAAACAACCCCTAGAAATTGCTGTTAATCATTATCCAATTTTAGGGGTTATGAATATTGGTTATCGACCTACAGTAAATGGTGGTCAACATCCGACTGTAGAAGTTCACCTACTAGATTGGTCTGGAGATTTATATGGTGAGACTTTAACTATACACTTGATAGAATTTTTACGACCTGAACAAAAATTTGCATCTCTTGATTTACTTAAGACTCAAATACAAGAAGATTGTCTAGTTGCGACAAGAATTCTTAGTAAAGAATAACTAATTAAGTTAGCTATTAAATAAAAAAATTATTGCCGGAAATCATCCTTTTATAAATATCAAATAAAAAATATATTACGCAGCCTAGAAATTAATCCTGAAGTTATTTAAGACGGGGGTTTTCCTGGACGGTAGACCACAGTAGGGAGGTTTCATGTAACGTCTCTACATGGTTTTGTTTATGGTGATGTGGTTCATCAAGAGCGAAAAGCCCTGTAAACTAGTATATAACTTATACAATGCTTGAAAAAAGCCATGCCCCCGCCGGAGTCTACCCTCGCGTAGGCGGGTATCCGGCGGGGGAATTTTATGCTTGAGAACACTTCAAATATTAACTAATTAACAAG
>JASJEE010000207.1 GCA_030064835.1 Microcoleaceae cyanobacterium MO_207.B10
ACCACATTTCCCAGAGACTTACTCATCTTGCGACCGTTTTCGTCAAGCACAAAACCGTGAGTCAAAACAGTTTTATATGGTGCAACACCATTAGTAGCAATACTGGTGAGTAAACTTGACTGAAACCAACCGCGATGTTGGTCGGAACCTTCCAAATATATATCAACTGGATATTTTAACCCATCCCGTTGTTGAGCGACTGCTGCCCAAGATGAACCGGAGTCAAACCAAACATCCATTGTATCTGTACCTTTCTGATACTTGTCAGCATCTTTACGATATTTTTCTGGTAAAAGTTCCGCCACCGACATTTCCCACCAAGCATCAGAACCTTTTTCAGCAATAATTTTTTGCACATGAGCGATCGTCTCCTCTGTCATCAAAGGTTCCCCAGTTTTTTCATCATAGAAAACAGGAATAGGTACACCCCAACTTCTTTGTCGAGAAATACACCAGTCAGAGCGATCGCTCACCATTGGCGTAATGCGGTTTTCTCCTTGAGCAGGTATCCAGTTAACATCAGCGATCGCCTTGACTGCTTCATCGCGGAAACCCTCGACGGAAGCAAACCATTGTTCGGTTGCTCGGAAAATAGTTGGTTTTTTGGTGCGCCAGTCGTAGGGATATTTGTGTTCGTAGGGTTCCTCTTTCAAGAGAGAGTTAACATTTTGCAGTGCTTCAATAATGGCAACATTTCCCTCTTTTAATACATTTAACCCCTCGAAGTCTCCTGCTTCAGCAGTAAATTTACCATTGCCATCCACAGGCGACAAAATTGGTAAACTATAACGTTGCCCTACGATGTAGTCTTCCTGACCATGACCGGGAGCGGTGTGAACTAAACCTGTACCTGAGTCAGTAGTAACGTAGTCCCCACCAATCAGAATTTTACTTTCCCGTTCAAAAAGTGGGTGTTGATAAGTGCAATTTTCTAAGTCTTCACCTTTAACTGTTGCTACAGGAGTTAAAGTTGTACCAAGAGTTGCTGATAAACGTTCGACTGCTTCTGCTGCAACTATAAATAATTTATCTTTTCCTATTGCATAGTCAGCATCGGGTTTGACAACAGCATAATTTAGGTCTGGGTTAACGCTGACTGCCAAATTTCCAGGTATCGTCCAAGGTGTTGTCGTCCAGATAGCAACCCAGAGTTTTTCTAGATAAGGTTTGAGAGACTTTTCAACTGCTTTTGCCAACTTAGTAATTTTAAAAGCAGCATAAATACTCTGAGATGTATGACCTTCAGGATATTCCAATTCTGCTTCTGCAAGAGCAGTTTTAGAACTCGGACTCCAATGTACAGGTTTGAGACCACGATAAATGTAGCCTTTCAAAACCATTTTGCCGAATACCCCAATTTGAGCAGTTTCATATTCTGGAGAAAGAGTCATATAGGGATGTTCCCAGTCTCCCCAAACTCCATAACGTTTGAACGACTCACGCTGTTTGTCTACAGTTTCCAGAGCAAAGTCTCTAGCTTTTTGACGTAACTCTATGGGTGTAAGTTTTGCCCTTTCTGCTGATTTAAGATTTTGAATAACTTTTAATTCTATAGGTAAACCGTGGCAATCCCAACCAGGAACGTAACGCACTTTTCGCCCTTGCAGAATTTGATAGCGGTTAATAATATCTTTAAGAATTTTATTCATGGCATGGCCAATATGTAGGTCGCCATTAGCATAAGGTGGGCCATCATGTAGGGTAAATATTTCCCCTGGGTTGGTTTCTGAGAGACGTTCGTAGATTTGTGATTCTGCCCAAAACTTTTGTAGTTCTGGTTCACGGGTGACTGAGTTTGCCCTCATATTAAAGTTAGTTTGGGGCAGGTTTACCGTGTCTTTATAGGATTTTGCTTCAACCATTTAGATTTTAGATTTTTCTGTTAGTATATTGAGAATTTTAGACTTATTTCTTTGTATCATCCATTGTCGAGGGTGTTTATTTTGTTGAATTTTATCTATTAATCTATTAGTGTAATTCGTCTATTAGAATAAACTAGGAAATTTATCATAGACATTTCTAAGAACTAAGGTTTTTGCCCAGGAACTGCAAAGGTTTGAGATTAATTCTTCAAAATGTCTAATATAAAGTTGCTGAAAGAATAAGTCAAGGAGAAAAAACCGAAAGATGAAATTTACTAAAGACTCTAAAATACCAGACCCAATTCCATCTTGTGGAATTGAACAAGCGATCAAGCTAATGGAAACCGGGAGATTATATCGTTATAATTTCAGTACAGAGTTTAACGAAAATGCCGATATTTCTAGTTTGGAGTTAGAATTGGCCTCTGAAGTAGCACAGCTAGAGGTAGAATTTAGTGAATATACAGGCCACAAATATATGATCGCTGCGAATTCATGCGGCAGTGCGTTATTCTTGAGTCTGAAAGCAGCAGGAGTACAACCAGGGGCAAAGGTATTGACAAATGGCTTCACGTTTACAGCAGTTCCCAGTAGTATTGTCCATGCAGGAGCAGTACCAATTTATTTAGAATGCAATGAGCTATATCAAGTAGATTTAGATGACCTGAAAGGAAAAATTCAAGCTCATCGAGATGCGAAATTTTTTATTTTGTCTCATATGCGGGGACACATATCTGATCTCCAGGCGATCGAAGAGATATGCCATCAGGCAGGAATTTACCTAATAGAAGACTGTGCTCATAGTCTAGGCTCAAAGTGGTACGATAAAAACCAGAAAAGAGAAAGATTAGTTGGTCAATATGGACAAGTTGCTTGTTTTAGTAGTCAAAGTTATAAGTTGTTAAATTCTGGAGAAGGGGGGTTTGTCGCTACTAACGATGACAAAATAGCAGCTTACTGTATTTTAGCTGCTGGATGTTATGAGAAGTTATACAAGAAGCATCTTAGTCGGCCTTTTGATGATGGTTTATTTGAACAAATGAAACCGTCAGTGCCTAATTTTAGTTTGAGAATGAATAATTTAACAGCCGCAGTGCTCAGACCACAAATCAAAATTCTCGAATCTAAAATTTCTGAATACAACAAAAGGTATGAACAATTAGCAAATATATTAGCTTCAGCAGAAAATATTCAACTACCATCTCCCCCAGAAGAGGTATATAGAGTGTGTGATAGTATCCAATTTAATCTGTTAAATTTAACTAACGAACAAGTTGAAAAGTTTATCACCAGAACCGCAGAAAGAGGTGTAAAAATCCAAATTTTTGGGCGACTAGATAATTCTCGTTACTTCAAAAATTGGAAATACTCATTTGACGAAGCTCCTGAGTTACCACAAACTGAAAAAATTATCTCTGTTGCCTGCGATCTAAGAATATCTTTATCGTTTGATGCTAATGATATTAATTTGATTGGGTACATCATTAAAGATGTTTTGTATGGTCTGATTAAAGAAGAAACTCAAGCAGATTATAAAACAGCACTAAGCGATCATTTTGAAGGAGTAGATTCGGTTATATCGAAATATGATGAGTGGGTATCATACTATGATGAAGAACACACAAAAAATGGTTGGAAAATTCTTCTAAACTACCTGGGATATCTCTTGAGTTCTTACTTAAAAAGTAACGACAAAATCTTGGATGTTGGCTGTGGTACTGGTTTGTTAGGTCAGGAACTCAATTCCTATAACTTCTCTAACTTATACGGAGGTGATATTAGCAAGTCTTCATTAGAAGTAGCTCAAAGCTTAAATATTTATAAAAGTTTGGATACAGTCATATTGGGAGCAGAATTAGGGATTGAAGATAGTTCCTTTGATGCTTGGGTATCAACGGGAGTTTTCACTCGTAACCAAGTTCCTCTAAATGCTTTTGAGGAACTGATTCGGATTTTAAAAGTACAAGGGTTGTTAATTGTAGTTTTGAGAGTAGAAGATAACGATTTTTATTACAACAAAATCAAAGAGTATTACAGTCAAAATACTCTAGAGGAAGTATTGAAAGAAAAAATAAGCCCCTTACGAAGTTGTAATCACGAAATAGTTATTGCACGCAAAATAGGAGACAAAAAATAAGAAGTGCAGAATCAAAAAAATGGCTAATTCCAGTCTATATCCTGGTAATTAATCGTAGGGGTTTGGTCTCCAAACCTAACCGAAATTGAGTCATTTTCATTTATATAATGTGAAACATCCTAAAAATAAAGCTGGTTCGAGCCAGAATATCAAACCTTTTTATGGAACTATTATCTACTCTTTCGATTTCTCAACTCAAACCCTTTGGTGCAAAGTTAACAAATGTCGATCTAGACTCCCTGGAGCAAAGAGACCGCATTCGGAACCTTCTTTTTGAAAATGGCGTACTGATTATTCCTGCTGACGGAGCAAAGGCAGGCAATAGACCAATCTACGACGAAGAAAGTCTGCTACAACTAGCAGGAATATTTGGGAAACTTGAGAACTCTCACCCAGTTATCAAGAGTAAAGATACTGATGTTAGAGTACAACTTCTCGATACCATGGGCAACACTGGAATTCCCGCTAATTCCTTTCTTTTCCACTCAGATATGAGCTGGCGAATCAATCCATCTCTTGCTACTGTCTTCTCTGCAAATATACTGCCTTCTAGTGGTGGCAACACTTGTTTCCAGAATGCCAACTTGATGTACCGCAATCTGTCGCCAGAACTAAAAAATAAACTACATAGTATGAGTGCTATTCACTCTCTGAAGGAAGGTTATAGTAGGGGAAACCAACCTGATGAGGTTAAAAGTGACATAGCATCAACTCATCCGGTTGTGATCAAGCATCCTGAAACAGATGTTCCACTGCTATACGTCAATGAGAATTTTACTGTGAAACTGGTGGGTATGTGCGAGCAGGAGAGCGCGGAACTGATGAAGTGTATTTTTGAGGAGGCTAGTAATCCCGACCAAATCCTTTCACATTCCTGGACTGTTGGGGATGTGGTAGTGTGCGATAATCTGGGAGTACAACACTTGGCAAAGGCAGATTACAAAGAATTTCGCCGAATGTATCGGCTGGTAGTACATGACTCAAACCTGCGATTGAAGCCGTATGTAGGAGTTGATAAATGAAATTAGAAGCACTCGTAGTAGGGATTTAGTCATAATTTTATAGTCTAAATCCCTACGACAAAGAAAAACTTTTTGATCACTTACTACACTCACCGTTTGAGCTAATCCCGTTCTGACTTGTCTTGCTCGGACAAAAAAACGACGCGCACGTTCCAAGTCAGAAATTTTTTCTGTAGGTGGAGTCAGCGCTATTTTAACCCACATTCCGCACTTCAATTTGTAGTATCAAAATTAGAAGGAAAAATTTTAATTATTATTAAAAAGTAGGGGGTTAACGGCCGTTAACCCCCTACAAATTTGAAAATCATACCCGCTCTTCAGAAACACTTTCTTTTCTTTTTTTCAAAGGAGTTTTAATAAATTTGATTTTCCCTTTCCATTCTTTCTCGAATTGCTTTTGTCTTTCTAACCAATCAGCTAATATTAATTCCGGATCGTAGTTAAAAGCTTTGGCGTGTTCTTCTCGAATTTTGTAAATTTCTTCTAAAATTTCATCAGGTAACATTATAGTTTTTTCCTCTTAATTGATAGGGTGTACAAAGTATTGGTAATTCATAGCCAAAATTAGTGCTAATTTTAGATAGTTTTTTCTGAATATTAGGGTTAGCAATATGGCGACAATTCCATGTTAAAAGATAGTCTAAACCATAAACAGTTGCCAGAGCAATATGCAACGCATCATCACTAGCTTTAAGGGGAAGATTCGTTTGTTGGAGAAACTCTTGAGTCAAGTTTTTGACAGTTTCATTATCAAAGAGAAAGGGAAAGTCTTTAATCATCTCTATTCTATTTTGAGCCATTTCTGGGTCGCCTCTAGCAGCCTCATCCAAGACTACTTGAGAGACGTATATTTCAAAATTGCTTCGGCAAGTGTCCCACCATTCTCTGGTTACTGCCATATTAGCAGCAACAATTAGATTTTGGCTTGGTCTGGCGGTTAAATAGCCAATAACACTTGTTTCTAAATATAAAGTTTCACTCATAGCTATTTAATTATTGTTCAAATTTACTTTGTTTAAATTTGCTCATAACTATATTTTAACCTAATTTTATTCATTTATTGTGTTAAAAATTTGAGATTACTTTGTTTGAAAGCTATTGAATTGTTTCTACAGTTAGTTTATAATGCCATATCAATTAACTAAAATATGTCAAGCATAGAAGAGCAGACAAAATAGTAATATGCCTAGTAGAGATTTTAATTCAAAGTTTTCTAACTTCCTATCAGAGCTTTCAGAGACAGACATAAGGCATCTTTTTTTATATCAACCCTTAGACGATCCCTTATTATATGAAGAGAACTTAAAACCGGAAATTGAGGATGAGTTTTTACAACGTTTAGTGGAACCTATTTTTAAACAATTACCAGAATATATTAATAAATATATCATATCTGTTAACCTCATAAATGTCTATACTGCAGATATCAAATCTAGAGGACTATTATTTATGACAGAAGCAGGTGTATTATTGGTTAGTAATGCAGGATATAGAGATTTACGAGTAGGGTTTGTAATGTCATTAGGCATTCTTAAATCGGCAGGCATTTCTATTTCTGAGAAAGAGGTAATAAAACGTCTTCAAAAAAATATTTATAAATATCATACAGAAATCAACTCTATTTTGACAGATATTAAAAAAAAGTACCCTTTAGAATTTGTTTATAAACACCCAAGTGATGAAAAATCAACAATGAAAACAATGGAAGAATGGATAATAGCTACTCAAAACATAGCACTACTAAAAACTATTGCAATAACAGCAAAAATCAAGCTATTAGACACCAGTAACGAAGATTTTTCTTTATTTGAATTGAGCAAAGATATAGTATCAATATTTAAGAAACTGTTTCCTCTAGTTTTACTAGCAAAATACGACGATCCAATGCCAGTAATATATGAGTACCTGGGTGTAACTGGTATAAGATACCCCCTATCTCAATGCTCCCAAGAAACCAACATCACCGAAGGACAACTCACTCAATGGATACGCGCGATCAACCGCAAAAAACAAGCGATTTTCCAAGGTCCCCCCGGTACAGGGAAAACTTTCCTTGCTCAAAAACTCGCTCAACACTTAATTGCTGGAGGTGACGGTTTCTGCGAACTCATCCAATTTCATCCTGCTTACACCTACGAAGACTTTATTCAAGGTATTCGACCACAAAGCGAAGATGGTAAACTCACCTACCCTGTTGTTGCTGGTCGTTTCCTGAAATTTTGTCAAAAAGCTACACTCTGTCAAGATACCTGCGTACTTATCATTGATGAAATTAACCGCGCTAATCTTTCCCAAGTTTTCGGGGAACTTATGTATCTGCTGGAATACCGCAACGCAAAAATTCCCCTTGCTGGTAGTGGAGAATTATTCAGCATTCGGGAAAATGTTCGCATTATTGGCACGATGAATACTGCTGATCGCTCCATTGCTTTACTAGACAATGCACTCCGTCGTCGCTTTGCTTTTATCACCCTCTCTCCCAACTACGAAATATTGCGCCAATACTACAACCAAGAAATAGAAGAATATTTTCCAATGGAAGAATTAATTGAAATTTTAGAAGCAGTCAACCAAGAAATAAATGACCCTCACTATCAAGTCGGTGTTTCCTTCTTTCTCCGAGAAAATATTGCAGAGGAAATACAAGATATTTGGCAAATGGAAATTGAACCATATTTAGAGGAATATTTCTTTGCTCAACCAGGAAAAGTCGATGAATTCCGGTGGGATAAAATTGAACATCGGATATTAGGATAAAAAAATTAGATAGACAGTTCTCCAAATATCTTTTCCTGTAAAAAAATCTCTGTTATGGTTGCCTTTTTCCAATATGAAATCTCCCCAAATTATCGAACTTACTGAATATCGACCTCGCCAGTTTCCACCAGATAAAATTGACTACGAAATTGCCACAAAATTATGGCAAGAATACGACGAAAAAGGCAAAAAAATTAAAGTTGAATTTCCAACTCCTAAAACTAAAAATAAATGGCGATTTACTTCTCAAGGATGGGTTGGTTATATTCCCATAACTCCAGATTTTCACGTCATTCTCAAACCAAAAGTACCGCTTCATAACCTATTTGGAATGTTAGAATATGCCTACAATCTCAAAAGTTTTCATTTCTTAGATGGTTTAGTTAACTGTGACTCTCTACAGGAATTTTACAACTGTTTAGCTAATATTCTGGCTGAAAAAATATTAGACCGGGGTCGAAAAGGTTTTTATCGTACTTACCTACCAAAAACCGAAAATTTAACTTATATTCGGGGGCGGTTAAATATGCAGCAAGTTATGCAAAAACCCTGGGATATTAAGTTGAAATGTGATTATCAAGAACATACTGCTAATATTCCTGATAATCAAATTTTGGCTTGGACTTTATTTATTATTGGTCGTAGTGGTTTTTGTTCTGAAAATGTCGCTCCAAAAGTGGCAAAAGCTTTTCATCTTTTGCAAGGTTTGGTCAGTTTACAACCTTTTAATTCTAGTGATTGTGTAGACAGAAAGTATCATCGTTTGAATGAAGATTATCAGGTTTTACACGCTTTGTGTCGATTTTTTTTAGATAATATTGGCGCTAGTTATCAATCTGGGGAGCGTTCGATGTTACCTTTTTTGGTAGATATGGCTAAACTTTATGAAAAATTTGTGGCTGAATGGTTAAAACTTAATTTACCTTCAAATTTAAGGATTAAGGCTCAAGAAAAAGTAGATATTATTGACGATAAAATTTATTGTCAAATTGATTTAGTGATTTCTGAAGTTAAGACTGCTAAGGTTGTTTGTATTCTTGATACTAAATACAAAGATAAAAAACCCTCTGCTCGGGATATTAATCAAGTGGTGGCGTATGCAACTTATAAAAACTGTGACAAAGCAGTCTTGGTTTACCCTAACACTTTAATGAATCCCATTCATAAATTAGTTGGTGAAAGTCAAGTGCAATTGCGTTGCTTAAATTTTTCTCTTGATGGTGATTTGGAAAAATCTGGTCAATCTTTTTTAGAGAAATTGATCAAATATATTTAGTCAGATTTGATTTTTAGGTCTGTCTATTATTCAGAAGTATTAAGAGAACTCAGAGTTAAGTTACAAATAGTTTCTGAATTTCTTCCTCCCTATTCCCTATTCCCTATCTCCTTTTGATATTTCCTGATAGAAATAATCTCTGGACAACCAATGATGGTGAGTAATATTTACCCGATAGATTTTGAGGTGTACCTTAATAAGATGGAATTGGAATCTGCTGTAATTCTCAAGCTCTTGAAATAAAAAACGCGAGCTGGAATTAACCACTCGCGTTTATTAAATCAGATAGTAAAATTGCCAGCTTAATATTAAACTGCTGCTGCTACCTTTTCACCAGGAGTAGTTTTAGCAGTTAAACGTTCGTAAGTTGCTCGCATTTTCAGACCAACTAAAACTTGGAACAATCCGCTACCATCTTTAGAACCTGGATAGTCCTTATGTTCTCTCATCATGTGAGTCATTTCACCATAATATTTAGTAGAAGTATTGCTCAAGTGTCCTTCAACGTAGATCATTTCCTCTAGGTTTTCAAAGCTACCATCTACTTCTAGAAGTGAAACTTCATTTCCATAATAACTATCTGGCCCATAGAACATTTTGATACCTGGGTAAGAACAGGTTAGCTTACGTCCACAAGGAATCCAATTAATAGTTGACCCTTCATCAAACAGATAAACTGGCTCAAAACCTTCTACTCCGTCACGTTGAATCAAACGCACCCGCAAAACTTTGTGTTCCTTATCATCTGGAATGAGTTTAGTTCCCAGGATTTGAATTACCACATCTGCATGGGCCTTTTGTGGATCGATATATGCGTTAAAATCTGGACGACGAGCATTGATAGAAGCAAGTACATCTTCGTAACGGTGTCCTCTTTCAGCCATATCGCGCTTGATTTTCCAAGCAATTTTAACTTCATCACCAATGTCTAGATAGACACTAAAGTCAAGAAGCGATCGCACACGATCATCATATAGAGGATGAAGACCCTCAATGACCACAATATGATTAGGGTTGATTCTTTCTGGTGGGTCAATCTCACCAGTTTCGTGGTTATAAATTGGCTTGTCGATGGACTCACCATTCTTGAGGGCCTTAATTTGCTCATACATCAGGTCAAAGTTATTGGCCCTTGGATCTAGAGCAGTAATTCCTGTTTCTTTACGTTGTTTACGGTCTAAACTATGGTAATCGTCGAGGCAGATAACTGTTACAAAATCTTCACCAAACACATCTGTGATTCGGCGCAAAAAAGTAGATTTTCCGCATCCAGAATCTCCTGCTACACCAATTAATACTACTCGATCCGGCTTCTTCACAATTAGGTTCCCCCTTAAACACAAAACAAAGTTTATTTAGATATATCTCAAACTACCTTTTTTGGTGAGTTGAGGTTCCTCAGTAAATCCATGAAAACTCCTGGACTTTTTCTGAGCTGTTTTAACTCTGGTAATTTGCCAACCAGAGCTAGATATCTACGATTCCAAAACAAACATCACCGTTTTTGATACCACACTTTCTAATCAGGAAGAACGTGGGACCTTTTAGTGAGTTTAGCTAAATCAATAGACAAGTCCAAAAAAATTGGCATTCATATAATACGACTTAGGTATTTGGCACTGCTTTGCTAGATACAAATAAGTCAAAGCAGCCCTTCATCTTCAGAGTCTACTTAGACAGGGAAGGTATTGACCCTAAGTCTTTATTACTAACTTTTGTAAAACATCATATCAGAATGGGATCTTCCCTACAAGGATCAAAGAAAAGAAAAGCTTAATCAAATTTAATTTATAGGTAACGGCCAGTATAATCGACAAAAGACAAATATTTTATAGTCAATTTTCATAATTCATCCAAGTTAAAAGTGATTTTTATGACTAATGGCATTTATAAATAAACTTTTGCTTATTACAGGGCTTTTCAAATTGATGAACCACATAGCCATAAACAAAACCCTATAGGGACGTTGTATGCAACGTCCTTACAGTGTTATACCGTGCAGGAAAACCGCTGTAATACAAATTAAAAAAAAAGAATGTGATGCTTAATCAAACTTCAACGATTAACTAATTAGTAAAGTTTTTCGACTTTATCCCTTTGATAACCAGCCTTTTTCTTTGTTTTTCCTCTGATTTAACCACACCCAACACCCCAGACCCAAAACCCAAGATTGATAATATTTGTAGCAAACATTAAAACCTCAAATAGAGAGGCTTTCAATAAGCTGATTTCAGGTAAAATAACCAGAACGGATGAATTACGGACGCTGAAAATTTAGCGAAAGTATTAAAATGTATTTCTGTGTTGGCCAATAGTCAGCAATAATACCTTAATAAACACTGAAAATGTAAAAAAACTAACATTATATTGGCAAAACAGTTTATCCTGGCCAAACTAGTAAAAAGGTAAGTAATGAAAACTTTAAGTGCACTTGGGGCAAAAAATAAGACACAATACCCTAGTCGTGTTTTTGTATATGAAGTAGAAGGTCTACGTCAGAGCGAAACTACTGACAAAGTTAATAACTCCATACGTCAAAGTGGGACTGTTTATATCACAGTACCTTACCCCCGAATGAATGAAGAAATGTAACGGATTAGTCAGATGGGAGGCAAAATTGTCAACATTAAACCTCTAAATCTAGAGCTAGAAACTATTGGCCAATAGACAGTGGCATCTTAAAAAACACTTAAATTGAAAAAAATGTCACATTATATTGGCAAAATACTTTATCTAATGGAGAAGCAAACAATGAACAACCAAACAACATTTGTATATGAAGTAGAGGGTCTGCGTCAGAGTGAAACTACTGACAAAGTTAATAACCCCGTCCGTCAAAGTGGGACTGTTTATATCACAGTGCCATATAAGCGCATGAATCAAGAAATGCAAAGAATTTCACGGATGGGAGGCAAAATTGTCAGCATCAAACCCCTGAGCGAGCACTCGAAAGCGAATGGTAAAGCAACTCAAACAGGAGAAAAAACTAAACCCATGACTCAAGCTAAGGATAAAAAGAAGGAGATTCCAGTAAATACCTACCGTCCCAAAAATCCTTTTGTCGGTAAATGTCTTTCTTCCACTGAGCTAGTACGTGAAGGTGGAGAAGGTACAGTGCGTCACCTACTATTTGACCTATCTGGTAGTGAACTGAAATATCTCGAAGGTCAAAGTATTGGAATTATCCCACCAGGTACAGATGATAAAGGTAAACCTCACAAATTAAGGTTATACTCAATCGCTTCAACTCGCCACGGCGATAACCTAGACGATAATACCGTGTCTCTCTGTGTGCGTCAGCTAGAATATAAGCATCCAGAAACAGGTGAAAAAGTTTACGGTGTCTGCTCCTCCTACCTCTGCAACATGAACGAGGGAGATGATGTTAGTATTACCGGACCTGTAGGTAAGGAAATGTTGCTGCCTGATGATGAGGATGCAACTATTATTATGATTGCAACAGGTACAGGAATTGCTCCTTTCCGCGCTTTCTTATGGCGGATGTTTAAGGAAAGAGAACAAAATCCTGATTATCAATTCAAAGGTTTGGCTTGGCTATTCTTCGGTTGCGCCTACACTCCCAATATTCTCTACAAAGAAGAGTTAGAAGAGCTGCAACGTCAATTCCCTGAAAATTTCCGCGTAACTTATGCTATTAGTCGGGAACAAAAGAATAAAGACGGTGGCAAAATGTATATTCAGCATAGAATTCAAGAAAACGCTGAAGAACTGTGGCAACTCATTCAAAAACCTAATGCTCATACCTACATTTGCGGTCTCAAGGGTATGGAAGGTGGCATTGATGAAGGAATGTCTGCTGTTACTGGTCAGTTTAATGTTGACTGGAGTGATTATCAGAAGCAGTTGAAGAAAGACCATCGCTGGCACGTTGAAACTTACTAATCATCAATTAGCGTTCCCATAGCGTGGCGTTAGCCGTATCGTTTCATCGCTTCATAATTTATCTATAAATCAGGGAGAGGTATTTTGTCTATACCTTTTCCTGGTTAATTTTTTTGACTAATAATTATACCATTCAACTCAAAATAAAAGTCTTTAATCTAAAAATTATGACTTTTGACTTTTTTATTTTAACTTTTGATTTACCTCTAGAGATAATTGTTTGTCAAGAACATATTCTGATAGTATCAGATAAGTGTTGTAGTTATGGGTAAATCTGGATTGGTAACAAATATCCAGGAAAAAGTCAGCATTTAGGTGAGTGACACACCCGTTTAATGCTGGTGTTTTTGAATAATTTAGGAGAACAAAATGAACTTTGGCAATCTTGCTAAAATTGTTGCTGGTGTTGCTGGTGTTGCAGCTACTGGATATGGAGTCAAAAAAGCTGTAGATTATTTCCAGAATCGTGGTCAAGAAGAACCAGATCCTGAAACAACTGAAGACGCAGAAGTAGAACTGGAGCCAGATGATATTGCTTTTGCTACTGTGGAACCTGAGTCAGTACAGCCTTTCCTAGACGCC
>JASJEE010000208.1 GCA_030064835.1 Microcoleaceae cyanobacterium MO_207.B10
GCCAGAGGATGCTTCGCTTTTGGTTGGATGGGGGGTTAGGGGCGATCTACAGCAGTGTACCTCACGCTTATTGGGAAATGCTCTATAATCCGGTTATATGATATATGTTGATAACTATGCTTTAATCTTCAATCTCCCCACACTTCCCACATCCCCTAACTATACTATATAGTAAGTATTCAACCGGATTTGATATTAGGTGGTAGGTCGCAGGTAGGGAATAAATCTTACAGCGCTTTTCAAATTGATTAACCACATCGCCATAACCAAAACCTTGTAGGGACGTTGCATGCAACTACTGTGGTCTACTGAAATGAAAACCGCTGTAAACGCCGAAACAAATATTCAATAGCTTCAAGTAGTTGCGCCTGACTCCAATTTCTATATAAATAAGCAGCGATCGCACATCCACCCCCTCCCACTCCTTCCTTAACATATCCCCTTTCATAAGCCTGTAGTTGAGGATAACAAGAATCAGCAAAACTCAGTTGTGTTGCCATCAAAGGTACAAAACCAATCTCTCTTGCCAACCCAACTGTATCTCCTGTGGCATCTTCAGCCACCCATCGAGTAGTTCCGACTACAATATTTTCAGGTAACCAAAGTAAACCTGATTTCTTTGCCAACGCCTGCATCAAAGCATAAACAGCCAGCATTTGAGTGCCTCCAGCCAGCATTACTCCTACTTTAAGACTTGCTGCCATTGCCATTGCTGCCACCACTATTTGCATGGGGTCTCCCACCGCTGCGACTAGCTGCAAAGGATCGGAAGCAGTAGACAGAAAATTCCTACCTGAAGCTTGTAAACCTTGCTGCACCACAGCCAATTTTTGAGTATGATTGCATTGAGGATGACTACTATTTACCTTACCAGTAGCAGTAATACCCAAACCTAATAAAACTGCTAAAGCTGTAGTTGTGCCACCAACTACACATTCTCCTAAAATAATATAACTGTTTTCTGCCTCGCTAGCCAGTTTAGCTCCCCAATTCCAACCCTGCTCTAATAAGTGTTTTACCGTTTTTATATCTAGAGCATTACCAGAGGTTAAACAATTAGCGGGAGCGCCTCCTAAATCAATTGTTGGTACAGTCGGTTGTTTGAGTAATCCTGCATTGAATAAGTAAAGAGGAATATTGAGAGCATCAATAACTGCTTTTGTAATAATAACGGGAGAAGCACCAGCATTAAGGGGTGGTAAAGAATATTCAGGTTGTGCTTGCGGACCATTATACAAAAATTCTACATCGGCTAAACAAGTATATTGGCGGTCTGTAGGAGTGGCTCCTGCAGCCGAAATTCCAGGAATTAGACCAGTATGTGTAAATCCTAATATGCAGCCAAAAATTGGTTGGCAACCTTGATATTTTCGCAACCATTTATTTCCCTGTTCAATTTCTGTATAAACACGAATCATATAGCATTCCTATTTTGGTTTTTGGTTGTGAAAAAAAGATCCTAGAAACAGGGAACAGAGAACATAGGTAAGACTTTCAGAATTTTTATCTATTTTTTGATTTTTTACAAATAATTTAGGGAGGTTAAATTAAATCATAACTGGTGACAAAATTAAGATATTTATTCCTATAAATTTCTCTAACTTATCAGCAAAAACCAAAGACCTAAAACCTCAACACAATTTTATTCATAATCAAGTAAAATTTGTACCCATTTGGGAGGTCGGGGAATTGGATTTCCCATTCTATCTAATAATAATAAAGCTACCAAATGTACAACAAATAAATAAATGATATTATTCACAAATACCAGAATTAAAGCGATGATTTGAATCAAAAATAAACTAGGTTGAGCTAATAATCCTAATTTGACAAATCCCCAGTCCACTAATTCTGTCACTTGTGTGATGAGATATATCCAGAGGTCTTGCCCCAAAAGAATCGAAAGTAACCAAAATCGAAAAAAGAAACCAATAGAGCCAAGTAAAGAACCTAAACCAATAGAAATTAACCAGTTACTACCCCGTTTCCAAGTACATCCCAGAAGCACACCCATTAAACCAAAGGGAATTACAAACAATATACTGCGAGTTGGCCCCATGAGTACGGATAGGAGTAATCCTGATACTATTGCCCCCATCCAAGAGGCTCGGTTTCCCCACCGCAAATAAAGTAAAGCAATTGGTATGGGGAAAAAAACCTTTAATAAAGGTCCCATCGGAAAGTAATAGTTGACAAACCAAATTAAACTAGCGGTACTTGCTAGAAAAGCTGTTTCCACCAATGTTAATGGTTTTTTTGCTTTGTTGGTTGATGTTTCTCCTTGGTCTGAAGCAATTTTCACAGAATCTTTTGTGCTTTCCAAATCATTATTCATTAGACTTCTCTAGAAAAGAGGGAGTAGGGAGTAGGGAGTAGGGAGTAGGGAGTAGGGGGGAAATAATTGATAATTTATGTGTGATAATTGATTTTATTTTTTATTATTGGAGATATCTATTTGCTTATTTATTTCTATTCTTGCCCTGGCACATTCAATATTCCTCACTGTCCAGGTAAACCAATATTTACGAATATATACAAGTATAATAGACAATAGATTTATCAATATTTTCTGATTTTTCGGGAACCTTAAGCCTGGTTAGCCCAATCTAAACAAGTATCCGTTCCAGAGCGTGTAAATTTGGAATACATAAAGTATCGCGCTCTCGTTTAATCAATGACTTTTTCTCCAACTTACTTAAGACTCTGGTTACAGTTTCCCGTGCCAAACCACTCAAACTACTTAACTCCCGATGGGGCAAATTAGGAATTTCTGTTCCTTGTTGGGAATGAGTTCCTTGTCCCTCTGCTAAAAATAACAAAATATCTGCTACCCTTGCCTGAGCATCTGCCTCTCGTAACCTGAGTCGTCGATTCACCTGACGTAAACGTCGGGCCATTAACTGAGCTAGTCGGATTCCTGCTATTGGTTCGGTGTGAATTAACAGGGCAAAATCCTGAGCTGGCATATTACCGATTAATGTTGGAGCCAAGGTAATTACATCTGTAGAGCGAGGTACTTCATCTAAAGCTGCCATCTCGCCAAATAACTCACCTTTGCCCAATATATTTAATGTTACTTCTTTTCCATCCAAGTTATAGGTGCGAATCTTTACCCACCCATCCAAAATGAAGTACACTGAACTACCCCAGTCATTTTCCAGTAAAATTACCTGATTTGAAGGATGTTGACGGCTGACTACATGAGTAACTGCTCTTTCTATGGCTTCTTCTGGTAGCCCCTCAAAAAATGGGGTTAATAGCATTAATTCTTTGATATTTACCGAATCGCGATTGTACCTATCTTCCATGAGGTTATTTCTTAAAATTATGGCGGGAGATTTATTCTGTTAATCTGGAGATAAACTAGTAGATATTTTGACTAAACTTATCTAATTCATAGAGTGTGAAATTCAGAAAATCAAATGAAATAGGTTGTGAGTTTTGATTTGTTAATGGGGGATTTTTATACACGGCAATAACGATACTAGAAATAACAGTTTACTACCTTAGCAAGTTTAGAAATAATTGCCTAAAGCAATTATTTGAAAATATAACTAATACAGCAGATTTCGGGCTGATGATGTACAAGGCGTGAATTGGCTCTCTTACAGTGCGGGCATCTTGCCCGTAATCAGAGGTATCTTGGCCGCGATGGGTGTGGCTTATAACATCGGGAAACGCTGTAAATCTGCTATTGACCGTCTTACCTGATAATGGTCTTGACAATAAATAATATATATGTTAATCAAAGTCCTATTTTAAATATTTGGTATTTGGTAGAGACGAGATAGCATGGCAGAAAAAATATTATCTATAGTAATGTTTACCAACAGCTTTTAAGTTATCACTGTCATAATAACTTCTCATTGTCTTATTTTTACATAAGCCTGTACGTTAAACTACATAGAGTGAAAAAATATTGACACTGGTTTGATTTACTACGATGCAGATTGAATCAATAGAGCCAGTTTAAAACGAGATTGATACAGAAGAGTATCTTAAAAGTTCTATAATCCTTACCTAAAGCGACAAACAGAGGTGGCACTCTTGAATTCTCAGAAACAAATCCAAGCAATAATTAATGAAATAGATGAGGTGCTAAATCAGCCTAGTACCTCTAATTCTCCTCTCAGCCTCCAAAAGACACTCAGAAAGTCCCAAAAAATTCTAGAGCAAATACTGGACGACCAAAGTCAGGATGTGGAAAACTCACCTAGTCCACAGATATTATCTTTGAACTCTGAAGAAAATCAAAGTCCCAATGAGCCTTCGACAAAACAGGATCAACAAAAATTAGAGGATTTTTGGGCCCATCTTAGCAACTCCTTAGAAAAAGACCTGACAACTCTTCAAAATCAAAGACAAGGTTTGCTTGAAGATATTAGACAACTTGAAAGGCGAAAACAACACAATTATTCTCTAGCTCAACAATATGCTAAACAGCAACAAATTATTGATGAATTTTCTCAAGCTTTATTGGGCCCAGTTCAAGATACACTGATTGAACAGTTATCCCAATTAACAAATCAACATTCATCTCAAATTAATCAAGTTAATAGTTCTTTTGCTTCTAGGGAAGGTCATCGTCCCCAGACTTTTGAGGATATTAAAAGCTCTGAATTAATGACAATTTCAGTAGATAATGTAGATAATTTAGAGGAAGATGATAATTTTTCGGATTCGTTTGTTGATGAGTCTAATTCAGAAGAGGAAGACATAAATTCGACATCTCAAATCAATAATGTAGAAACAGAGTTAATTATCGAAGAAAAACAACAGGAACAACAGGTAGAAGAATTATCTCCAAACAATGAGTCAAATCAACAGATAACTGAAATTGTATTTCCTTATCCCGGTTACGAATTTTTTAACTCAAGCAAGGCAGAATCAAAAACTCAGGAAAATTTAGAAACTCAGGAAAATTTAGAAACACAAAAGAGTCAAAATTCTGACCACATCCAGACTGATTTATTATCAGAAAATATCCATACTTATGACCTAGAAGCGCCTAGTTTTGCAGAAAATGATTCAGAGCAGCAAGATTCTGCATACGAAACTTCAAAAATAGCAGATAAAGTAGAAATAGATAATCACGAATTACCAGAATCACCACCAGAAAACATATCACAATATCAAACTGAAGCTCAAGAAACTGCTGAAATCGAATCTCTTAGTCATATTTTTGGGGAGCTAGACATAAATCAAATAGAACCAGAAGAATTAAATGTTTCAGAAACAGTAAAACCAGAGAAAACTACTGCGAATCAGACTACACATCAAAAAAATAAAGACGCATATATTGAGGCATCTATTACAGAAAGTCTTTTGCCAGAAAAAAATTCTGAGCAACAACAAAACCGAGAATTATTATTAGATAATAATACCCTAGAACAGTTACGCTCAGATTTAGAATATTTAGAAGAAATTGACCCTAATGAATCAATATTAGACCCTGAAGCAACAAAGTTGCAATTAGAAGAACCAGAACCATTATCTTCAGCAGAAAATCTTCCTAATTCGGCTGATAATCGTTTTAAAACTGCTTCGGAAAAAGAATTTTCTGACTTGGAAAGTTTATTTGATAGTATTTCTGAGGAATCAAATCCCAGCAATCCTGAAATTTTATCTGTGGCTCCAGAAGAAATGGAAGATGACCAAACTCTAGAAGATATATTAGATAGTCTGACATCATCCATAGATAATGAACAAATAGAAACAGACAATCCTGATTTTACTGACTTGGAAATTTTACTTCAAGATGCTCCAAATCAAGAAAAAAAAAAGTCTACTAAACCAGAAACACTAGCAAGATTAGAAGGTTTAGAACCAAATAGTGATGAGTCTCAAGAAAATATTAAAGCTTTAGGATTAGAATCGAAAAATCATGATGTTAAATCAGAAATTAATAACTTACAATTAAATCCAGATACTTCACAATGGTACTTAGGAATTGACTTTGGTACTACGGGAATTTCAGCATCTTTATTAAACTATAGTAGTAGTAAAATATATCCATTATATTGGGAGAGAATAGGAACAAAATTAGCAGATGTTCCAATTACAAATGAAGAATTTACTCTCGCCAAAAACTTAAATCAAGATGATTTAAGTGAGCGGAAAAAAATCTATCGGCTACCATCAGTTGTTTACCTAAAGACGAGAGAGCAAGTAATTAATGATGCTGAAGAAATAACCGAAAAAATAACTAGAGACCACACACCTTTATTACTACAAGAATTTAAGCCAGCTTTAAAAGTTAGCATTCCTTATGTTTCGATAAAATTTAGAAGAGAAAAATTACCAGAAAACCTAGAAGAGACTTTTCTTTTAGCTTCAAACTTTGGTGCTTCAACTTCCCATCAACCAGTTTTGCAGTGGTTTGAACATGAGGAAATTCCTTTAAGTACAGTTAAGCAAGGTTTGGTAGCTTTACTGACTACTATTAATCCGCAAGCTGATGTTTTTAATCAGTCTATTTCTGTAAATGAGCAAGAAACTCAGACAGAAGTAATTACAGATGACTATATTTGTGGGACGGTGGGGTTGGACGGGCAAACATTTACATCTGCTTTGACACAACTTAAGGGTGTAATCATGGGTTGTCCTACTAATTGGCCAGAAGCTTATCGCTTCAATCTTCGGGAGGCGGTTTTAGAGGCAAATTTAGTAAAAGATGTCAGTCAGGTAATGGTGATTTCTGATGCGATCGCTACAACAATTTCAGAATTAACTACAGTTACAGAAAATTATACAATTTCCAAGAACTCAGAATTAAGAACAGGTGGAATTTTATTTGTAAATGTGGGAGCAACGACTACAGAGTTGGCGTTGGTAAATATACCAGAAAATATTGAAAATTTGACTTACTCTCATTTCCATTGTCATAGTTTTGCTTATGGAGGTCATGCTTTAGATCAAGATATTGTTTGTCAACTACTGCTGAATGATCAAAATGCTGCCACTCCGAGTCAGGATAAAGGTCAAAAACAAAAATCTTCCCAAAGTTGGCCTCACCCAGGCCATCCAGATTTATCAATTAGGTATCAACTACAGCAATGGTTACAGACTTCATCCTATAGACAAGGACTTTTAGAAACTGCTCGTAATTTAAAATTTATTCTCCCTTCGGAAAAAGAATTTACTCTGAATATTGGGGAACGTATGTGGTTTTTACAGCTAACAGATTTAGAAACAAAGGTATTAGAGCCTTTTGTAAAGCAATTAAACCATGAATTGAATAATTTTTTAAGTCGAGTTGGAATGTCTCCGGTAGGAATTAACCGAGCTATTTGTACTGGTCGTGGTGGGGGTTGGAATCCGATCGCTCGTTGGTTACGTCAAAAATTACCTAATGCAATTATTACTCAAGATGCCATATTTGAAGGGGGATCGAATGATATTCAAGATATTAAATTAATGACAGGTAGAGTTGCTTATGGTTTAGGAAGTTTACCTCTTTATCCACAAATTTTAGATATACCTCAGCAGCAATATAGTGACTATTTTTTGTTGTGGGAAATATTACGAGTATTTCCCGGTCATCCTCTGTCTGTGAAAGAAGTTATGCAGTTGTTGGAGAAACGGGGCATAAATACTCGTGTTTGCCAAGAAAGAATTAAGAGGATTTTAGAAAGTAAATTACCTCCAGGTTTAATTCCTGAAGATGAAGATTTGATGCTGTTAAGTGAAGTTTCTCAGCAAAATTATGACTATCAAAGTTTAAATGCAAAGCCACTTTTTTGTCAGGAAGCTGATGGGCAAAAATATAGTTTAAGTGATGAACAAGCTGAGTCTGTACGTCAATACTTAAATAAGTTGGTTGCAAGTAGTGGGCAAAAGTTAGAAGAACCTTTACTTAAGTATGTTGATCAAGAATAAATTTACCGAATAATTAAGGTTTAAAGCTTCTTGTTTAAAGGAGAAACAATGAATTAATTTTCCTTTGATTCAATCAATTCCGTTTTAGGGAGAGGTAATTATCAATTATCCATTATCAATTATCCATTATTGAACGAGTCTATATCTTCAAAAATATAAAAGTATTACTGTTGATTTATCGACCAAAGTTTGAGTTAGCTCAAATACATTTATTTCATATACAACACTTCCTCTTTTCTGGAGATGTCTATCGAACAATACATCCGAATTAATACTGTATAAAACACTATAGATATTTCTATAATTTTTCTAATTATTTTCCGGATATTCAAACAAAACCTAGTATTTGTTGAGAGATTTAAAATAACTAATCTCACATCAACTTATATCATGTTCGGATAATCAGTTATAAATAAAATTTCAGCTCTGACAGTATAGAAAAGATATTAGACTTCTACTTTTCTCCTGACTCCTTTCTCCAGCAATTCTGACTCATGAGGACTGACTCCTGACTCCTTGGTAATTATTTATAAGTATTCAACCGAAAATCATATTATTTATGGACAATCAACAAATATTATGTAATTTCCTATACTTTTATGTTATGGTAAATGTTACTAAAAAAGCTGTTTCATGGGTCAAAATTTAAAAAAATCGTATAAATAAAGACTGTAAATCATACATGATATTTTTTTTGATTTCAATAGGATTAGATGATAAATCAAAAAACCATACAAAAACTTTAAAAACCCCTGAAATTTCTTAAAGATTCCGTAAAGATACGTATTTTCATCTAGCACTTTCTGGAAAGCTCTCTTAGTATGAAAACTGAAATACGAAAAAATAGAAAGTCTAAAAATTTCTAAAAATTCTAAAATTGATTCTAGGGATGTCAGCAGTGACTAATATATCTAACTTATCGGTATCCTCAAATAGAAATTCTTTGGTAGCTCTTGAACACAACTATTCAGCTCACCAATATCAAGAACAACCTCATCCATCTATAACTAGTAAAACTAAACGTCTAATTGATATTCTAGGAGCTTTAGTAGGATTAGCGATCGCCGGATTAGTTGCTATACCTGTTGCCATATTAATGCTATTTGATAGCCCCGGTCCTTTGTTTTTCACTCAAGTTCGGTGTGGTCTCAAGGGTAAGACTTTTAAGATTATCAAATTCCGTTCTATGGTGGTTGATGCAGAGAAAAAGAAGCATTTAGTTAAAAATGAAGCTGAAGGTAATATTTTTAAAAATAAAAATGATCCCAGAGTAACTCTTGTTGGTCGTTTCCTGCGTAAAACTAGTTTAGATGAACTACCACAGTTTTGGAATGTACTCAAAGGAGAAATGAGTCTAGTGGGAACTCGTCCCCCTACTGTTGACGAAGTTGAACAGTATGAATCTCATCATTGGAGACGGTTGGACGTTAAACCTGGTATGACTGGAGAATGGGGCGTTGCATATTTGCGGGATGAATTTTTCCTTTAGACAAAGAGAAATATAAAGATAGGATTTACCTTTGCTGCAAAGATTCATCCCTTGATTCAGCAACGCCGAGAATGGCAAGCAAATGGTCGTTCGAGTGTTACAGATTTTGAACAAATTGTCCGCATGGATATGAGCTATCAGTACAAATGGTCTATTGCATATGATATCCGTTTAATTTGGAAAACTATCTGGGTAGTTTTGAATAAATCAGGTGCTTTTTAGTTGAGATATATATATTTAAGCTTAATAATGTTCTACTCAGTTATCAGTAAGGAGTAGGACAATTATTTTTTTTCATACTTGCTGGTGTTGTCTACTTTCAACCACATAATGTTTCAAGTTGATACCAGTAAATCCACATTCACTACATTTATTAAGTTCTTAGGTGCAAGGGTATTTTTTATAGATGCGCACAATCAGAATATATGACAACTCTCCATTATAATCTATGATTTAATTTCGGTACTATATCAAACTATAATATATTAGTTTTAGGAAAACTATACCTATACAAAACTGTTTGTCTCGAATTGCAAATTTTAGAAAGTGTTGTTAACATAATATTCTTAAATATCCTTCACAAAAATAGAATAGTATGAAAAAGGTTCACGTCTTAGCAAGCGTTTTGTCAACTGTAGCGATCGCTGGCGGTGTTGTATTTTCTAACTCTGCTGAAGCTTGTCCTTTCAGTGGAAAATACAAAAGTTCTCAATCAGGAAACTCATTAATTTCACTTAACTCTTGGTTAAGCAAAACTTTTCCTGGGAAGTCTAACTTAACTATTGCTGGTATTGCTGCTGGTAGTATTGGTCTAATGGGTTTAGGTGCTTTTTATGCTAACCGTAGTCTGACTCGCAGATCACAAACTACTTTCGACGCTGTTAATGAGTCTATGGAAACTCCAGTAGAAGAAACACTGGTTCAACAGCATCCTGAAGCGCCTGGTGGTGAATTTGATTTAGTTGAAGATAATGTTAATCAGACAGCATCAGAAATTCTAGCTGATACTAAAGAAAAAGAAACTGTACTGGTGAAATAATTATAATTTCATACAAATAAAATACAGCAGATTTCACCTTTTTGGGGTAAACCTATACATAGCTGCAAGATGCCAGCACTAGAGAAGTTTAAACATTAATATTTGTACTTCATATACTTGAAATTTGCTGTAAATGTAAACTTTTCTGGACTTTCAGTTTTGAATAACTGGAAGTTTTTTATTTGGTAATTTCCCCAGTAAAAACAGCAATCATTTGAGGTATAGTTCTAGGTGAATCAATATAACTTTTTCCCTGACAAATTAGTTGGGTAGAACCGCCACCATCTAACATCATTACTTGAGTTGCACCAAAACTTTTTAAGACTTTAGCAGCATGAGGTTGAGTTGCTTCTTTAGAAGTAAAAATTAAAATTGTTTCATTCAAGCGATCGCCATCTCGATCTAAAACTCCCAGAAATGTTCTACCTGTTTCTTTTTCGATACCTTTATCAGCATTTTCTTCTAAGCCTACAATCATATTAGGAGCTGTGGATAATTTCAGAGAAATAGGTTGAAACTTAGTAATTAATGCTCGATTATCCCACACTTCTAGCATTAACTTTTCATTAGCAAATTCTATTTCTCCTGCATAACCATCACTAACAATTTTCTCATCAGATTTGACTGGAAATGCTAACCCCGTAGCAGCATTTTTATCATTCCTAAAAAACTGACCGTTAGTGATACAAAATAAATTGTGATTTTTTGAGTATAAATTAGACCATGTTTGGGAGATTCTTTGACGTTCAATTTGAGGATCATTACCACCGTAAGCTCCTTTTGTTTGTCTTAAATCAGTAATTTTTCCGTAAATAAAACTCACAAATGCACCCTGATTTAAGTTAATCTGCTGTACATAATCTAAGTTTTTTTGATAAAGAGTTATACCTTGAGAACTACTTACCACTTCAAAACCTAAAAGCTCTGGATTTTGTGATTTACTACTAGCTAATTGTGGATTAAATAAATTTTTTGTGATGAGGAGGATAGCAGTAATTGATAATCCGGCTAGATAAAAATTGATTTTATTGGCTTTTTTTAACATTAGTATTTGGAGTCTGGGGGTTTGTTCCCAAACCCCTAGATAATATCGGAGTATTACTCAGTAATACCAAGAAAAATTAACACAAATTAACGGTAAGCATTCAGCTATTAGAAGGAGAAGTAGCAGTCATAATTCAGTTTCTTAACGTGTATATTGCGGAATTTGAACTCCTATTAACAGACACCACTAAATTATCAAATATAGTGGCGGAGTTAAACCCTTAAATTTTTAGCTGAACGCTGATTGCTGATTGCTAAATGCTTACAATTAACATTACTTTTAACTTTTTAAGTCTAACTAATTTATTGCCCATATTTTGCAGCTAAAACATCATCATAATCATCAGCAAAACTGGCAACAATAGTAATGGCCCTCGAAATTTCTCCTGGAGATAATTCTGCCACAGTACGAGTTGCCACAATTACAATTTGATTATCCACAATCGCAAAATGAGATTCCATCGTCGATAACCAATTCATTTGTAATAAATTTCGCATCAACTCTGGTTCATTTTTTGCTGGCAACTTTAGCACATAAGACCAAACCGTCAAAGTATCATCATCAGTTTCCCCAGTTAGCTTCACATATACATCCACACTGCCATATTTAAACCTCCACAAATGGCCAGCTTCATTTTCCGCGACCATTACTTTTTGCTCTTCGGCCATACTACCAATGACAGTTTCAATCTCTTGTATATAGTCAATCGCTATTGTATCTTCGATTAGTTCATTGTCGATCGCTTCCTCAGTCGAGGGGTTATCAACAGAAAGGGTTTCTGGATTATTAGTAGTCATAATTTACTTATAGCTATAGTCAAGTCATCTATTCACCAGTTTAAGCCCTGAATTACATCTAGTCACAGACAAAGCTATAATATCAACCAAAATTCAGATATTTACTAAAATGTCCCAAGCAAAAGTAAACTTACCTTACTTTGATAAAATTCTTGCTAACCTCGAAGATGAAGTAACTAAAACTACTTTTGGTAACCATGTTCACTGGGGTTATTGGGAAAACGTAAACTTTGCCCAAAATACTGCTCAAGACTTTGCTATCGCGGCTGAAAAACTATCCCAAAAAGTTTACCAAGCTGGTGATATTAAAGATGGTTTTTCTATCTTAGATGTTGGTTGTGGTTTTGGTGGTACAATTGCCAGCATTAATCATAATTATTCTGGGGTAAAACTTACTGGATTAAATATAGATGAAAGGCAATTAAATATTGCTAGGAAACAGGTTGAGGCTCGTGGTGATAATTCTATTAAATTTGTGCAAGGGGATGCTACTAAAATTCCGTTTCCAGATAATTCTTTTGATGTAGTTTTGGCAGTGGAGTGCATTTTTCATTTTCCGAGTCGAGCAGCTTTTTTCCAAGAAGCAAAAAGAGTTTTAAAACCAGGTGGAAAAATTGCTTTGTCTGATTTTGTTCCGACTGAAATAATCAAATTTTTTGAACCAGTAGTTAAGTTATTTTTGCAAGATTTTGGAAATAAAACCTATGGAAATGTTGACTTTCTTACTCTGGCTAACTATCAATATTTAGCTCAAACAATTGGTTTAAACAATTTTCAAGTAGAAGATATTACTTTTAATACTTTACCAACTTATACAATATTAAAGCAGTTTTCACTTTTGTCAAATTCTCCAGCAGACCAGAAAACTAATAATATCTTAGAATGGGTGACAAGGTTAGGTTTGCTTCGTTACTTGATTCTATCAACAAAAATATTATAGTTTTTAAATATAGTGAGTTTTTAGAAGTTAGCAAAATTTTAGCAAAATTGTAGGGTGCGTTAGACGGCTTAAATTCAGACTATGAAAGAGATTTAGTAATCCGTCGTAACGCACCATTGAATATGTATCAGTCTAGTAGATTAGGCAAGAACAATACAGAAAATAGCTCGAGAATTTTCTATCCCCCGTAACCCACCAATAATCTATTCTATTGCTGTTTGAAAATTGATTTTATCCACACCAGATTATTCAGGTTTATCAGCCACCCAATATTTACTAAATAAATGTATTTCAGAAAATTGTAGGGTG
>JASJEE010000197.1 GCA_030064835.1 Microcoleaceae cyanobacterium MO_207.B10
GAATATCGAAAGCTTTTTCCCCTGAAAAGGGTCGGCTTTCAACCAGAATAATTTAATTATTAATAATTAATAATTAAATAATTCGGTAAAATATCTGAAAAAAAAAATTAGCGATCGCTAAATACTAATTAATACTGTCATCAGATTTTTTTACTAAAGTAAATTTAAGGAAAAAAATAGCATCACTTTATTAAAATTTAATCTATCTCCTTGATTAGTAACCATTCACCTATTTGTGCATCATTCTGTAGGAAATACTTCGCAAATAGCTTTTTTTATGAGGAGTAAAAACATATCTGCGATTAATAGCAAAGCAAAGGTTTTTGGATGTACTTTTACTCCTACTTGAGAATGATACTTTAATCTTTTACAAATACTAAGAGGTAATATCAAATGAAATCAATATTACCTCTTAAACATTATTAAATCAGGGATTATTATTAATACCAACTTGGTCTGAAAAATACTTAAGCTGCAACAGCTTCTTCATAGGGAACAAAAGCTTTCTTCGGAGCCCCACAAATTTGACAATGCCAATCATCTGGAATCTCTTCAAATGGTGTGCCAGGAGCAATACCAGAATCAGGATCGCCGACAACTGGATCATAAATCATTGAACACATCCGGCAAATCCATTTACGAGTTGCAGGGTCACTGCTAGCAGCTTTTTGTTTTGGTGCAACACCCTTAAGACCTTCGAGAGCCTCTGTATATTGATTGGCGTGGTGATTCTCAACATTGGTTAGTAGACCAAACTTGTGAGCTGCTTGACGGAAGATGGAAGCGTGTTCGCGAGATTCTGCTTCTTGCTCTTTGAATTCTGCTGCTGCGTCACTATCTCGATCAGCTTCTGCTTCTTTTGCAAAACCTGGATACATGGTTGTGTATTCGTAGGTTTCACCTTCAATTGCTAATTCTAAACATTTAGATGCGATCGCTTTTTTCTGCTCTTCAGTCAAGCTGGAGGCATCTTCTACCGCTAGCTCAGGATGGATCAGACGAAAGTGAGAAAAAGCGTGTAGGGTTTCTTGGTTAGCCGTATCTTTAAATAATTTGGACAAGTCTTCCATGCCTAGCCTTTTGGTAACTTCGGCAAAGAAGAGATATTTACGGTTGGCCATTGATTCGCCACCAAAAGCTTCGGCAAGATTTTTGGCTGTATTGGAGTTAGATAAGTCCATGGTGTTCTTCTCGACTGAGTAGTTGAGTTGGTTGATTCTTAGAATAATTATTATTTAATAACTTGTCAAGCAAATTACTTATTTTTATAAAGAATTAGATGTTATTTAATATGTGTTATAGTGTATAATTTAAATTAAATTTAAAACATAAATATCATAACTTTCAATAATGCCAAGTAACTATACTACAAAAGACATTAGAAAAAGAATGCAGTCTCAGGGTTTGAGAATTACTCCCCAACGACTTGCGGTTTATGCTAATCTTCTAGCTCGCTCAGATCATCCCACGGTTGAGGAAATTTTGACTGATATCAACCGCGACTTACCAATTTCTTCTAAGGCAACTATTTATAGTGCTTTAACTGTGTTACGAGAAGTGGGATTAGTCAAAGAGGTATTGCTTGAAGAAGGAGTTACCCGTTATGATGCTAACGTTCAGCCTCACCATCACTTTTGCTGTCAAAATTGTGGCGCTATCGTTGATATCAACTGGGAAACTTTCAGTAATTTGCAATTAGATCGCTTACCTCCTGGACTCCATGCTGAAGGTTATGAGGTTATTATTAAAGGGAAATGTGAGCGCCCAGATTGTCAAATGGCATCATAAATTTAGGTGAGTTAAATGTTTAATGAAAGATGGGGATACAGCGCTCCGAAAACGCAGATCGTTTGGGGCATATAGATTACTTCCCCATCAATTACAGCAGCAAAAAACTGATTTTATTTTAATTAGTTATTATGCTCTGAGTCCACGAATGTTTAATTTTGATTAAAATCTCTAATTACTATGAAAATCAAAAAAATTAATCATGTTGCAATTATTTGCTCTGATTATGAAAAGTCAAAGCATTTTTATGTGAATATTTTAGGGTTTGATATTATTCAAGAAACTTTGAGAAAAGAACGCAATTCTTATAAGTTGGATTTGCAGGTTGGTAATAGCGATCGCATTGAATTATTTTCATTTCCAAGCCCTCCCAAAAGATTGACTCAACCAGAAGCTTGTGGCCTCAGACATTTGGCTTTTGAAGTCGATAATATTCAAGAAGTTGTTGATTATTTAAAATCTCAAAATATAGAAGTAGAAAATATTAGAATTGATGAAATAACTGGGAAACTTTTTACTTTTTTCCCAGACCCAGATGGCTTGCCTTTAGAAATTTATGAAAGTTAATTGGTGGTGGTGTATAGTAATGGTAAATGAAGCACTGGGAGTGTGGGGGATGGGGAGTGTGGAATAAATTAAAAGATATATATCCTCACCATTACTATGCAGGACTACCAGTTAATTTATTAGCATTTAGCTATTAGCAGTCAGCCATCAGCAATAATACTTGACTTTTAAGGAGAGCGTTTAACAGTAATTTCAGGTTATTATTTTACATCATTAAGTTTTCAACTATTTGTGACATCTTTAAAGTGAATCTGTATTACTTTTAGTGACGCTCAAAAATGCTAGGATTATTGATAAAACAATTAACTTTGGCACAATGGAACAAGAAATTTATCACCAAGCCGTGGCAAGAGCTACTACTAAAGACTATTCAAGAGCAATTGAAGAGTTTAGTAGAGTTATCGAAATTAATCCCCAGTTTGCAGCAGCTTATTATGGTAGAGGGTTGGCAAATTTTGACTTAGGAAATACAGAAAAAGCAATAGCAGATTATACTCAAGCAATAGAAATTAATCCTAATTATATAGATGCTTATTTAGGTCGTGGTATTGCTCGGTTAGCAGTGGGAGATTTTTCCGGAAGTATTGCAGATGCTAATCAGATAGTTAGTATTAATAGTAATTATGCTCCTGCTTACAAATTATTAGGTAATGCTTACCGCAAACAAGATAATAAAAAAGCTGCAATTTATCATTTTAAACAGGGAGCTGAATTATATTTAGAACAGAAAGATACTATAAATTGTCGCAAATGTTTAGATAATATTAAACAGTTGCAAAATGTAGCACCTCCTGCTGTGAAAACCAAAAGTAATATTCAATGGGAAAAAGGTGATAGTAAAAACTTTTTAACTCGGATGTTGAGAAGATTTGAAAAAGGCGATCGCCAGGGAGCAATAGCGGATTTAAACTGGGCTTTACAGGTAGATGCAGAAGATTCTCAAGCCTATTGTTGCCGCGGAATTATTCGTTATAAACAAGGGGATAGTTTGGGGGCAATATCAGATTTTAATCAGGCTTTACAATTTAATGATAAAGATATTTTAGCTTATCGAAATCGGGGTATGATTCGTAGTCAAATGGGAGATTTTAAAGGGGCGATCGCTGATTTTGATGCTGCTTTAAAAATTGAGCCTAATAATTCACTAATTTATATAACAAGAGGTAATGCTTATCGAGATATGGGCGCGTATCAAGAGGCAATTTCTGATTATGAACAAGCAATTAAAATTAATCCCAACGAAGCCAAAGCTTTTTATCATCGAGCTATTGTTTATTCCCGTTTAGAAGAAATGAAAAAAGCTATCGATGACTATCAGAATGCTGCTAAATTATTTGGGGATGTTGAAGACTGGAGTAACTATAAAAAAACCTTAGATAATTTGAAGAAAATTCAGACATCTGCTCCCAGTCAAAATCAGAATATTAATGAAGATGATAAGTATAACCAACTGCGACAACAACTGTTAAGAATGGTTGGCGGACATTGGGAAATAGCAGAAAGATTAATTACAAAAGTACGAGAAAAATATCCTGGTAGAGATAGGGTTTGGTATTTAGAGAAAGTTATATCTGATTATCAACAATAGGTAAGCATTCAGCGGTCAGCTATCAGCTATTCCGGAGGAAATGCTTACGTTAAAAGACACCTACAGGAGATGTTTATTTGACTAAAAAGATAAATAATGTTAAAGCGAAAATTAGTCTGTGTCACAGGTTTGCCAAGAGCAGGTTCCACCTTAACTTGTCAACTTCTGGCGCAACACCCAGAAATATACTGTAATGGCATGAGTTCCCCTCTGTTGCCGACATTGCAAGCTATTAGAGCGCATCTGAGCGATAACAATTTTTTCCTAGCTCAATTAGATGGAGAGTTTGAAAGTGTATATGCAAGGTTACAACGTGCTTGTGGTGCTTTTGCTAGAGCATGGTGGGAGGAAATTGACTCTCAGGTAGTAGTAGACAAAAATCGGGGTTGGTTAAGTCAAGTAGAACTAGCTTTGGAATTAGACCCAGATGTAAAAATGGTGGTGTGTGTCCGGGAGTTGGGGCAAATTTTAGCTTCTATTGAAGCTCAACATCAAAAAACAGTTTGGTTGGATTTCCCTGATGACCTCGCTTCTCTGTCTCCCTATGGACGTGCTGATGCTTTACTGGGGAAAAAAGGGGTGGTGGGTGGACCGTTGCGCTCTTTGCAAGGGATACAAGATATGAACCAATCTTACCAACAACGAATGTATTTTCTGGTATTCGAGCATTTAATGTCGGAACCAGTACCAACAATGAGAGATTTGTTTACTTGGTTGGGAGTGGGGAGTTATGAGTTAGATTCGGAGAATTTGGTAGTACAACCAGGGGAAGCGGATAGTTTCTATCGGTTTAAATATCTTCATCGTACCTATACTCAGGTAAGAGCGCCAGAACGTCATTGGGTGTCACCACGCATTGAAGCGGAGTTAAGGAGTAATTACCGATGGTATTATGAGTTGTTCTATCCGGGAATGCTTCAGAATTAACTTAGTGGGGTGTTAAACTTGAAAATTTGGGAGAAAAAACCTAACCCCAACTATCCCCCCCAACCCCCCTTTGAAAGGGGGGGAGGAGGGGGGAAGAGGGAAGGGGGAGCAAGATTCTCCCCTTGACTTTAATGATGATGGAGTAGCAGATATTCTCTGGCGTCATCGAAATGGAAATAACCGGATTTGGTTTATGGATGATAACGGGAAAAGGAACCGTCAAGCGAATCCGGGAAGGTTAGGTAAAGCTTGGGATGTCGCTGGAGTTGCCGATTTTAATAATGATGGAGTAGCAGACATTCTCTGGCGCAATGGAAATAATGGAAATAACCGGATTTGGTTTATGGATGATAACGGGAAAAGGAGCGCTCAAGCTAATCCCGGAAAATTAGGTAAAGCTTGGGATGTCGCCGGAGTAGACGACTTTAATGATGATGGACTAGCAGACATTCTCTGGCGTCATCGAAATGGAGCGAACCGGATTTGGTTCATGGATGATGACGGCACATTAGACAGTAGTGTTAATCCCGGAAATATAGGTAAAGCTTGGGATGTCGCCGCTTATGATGTCTAAAAAAAACTAGGGATTCGATCTACAGCGGTTTTCATTTCAGTAAACCACAGTAGGGACGTTCCATGGAACGTCCCTACAAGGTTTTGATTATGAAGATGTGGTTCATCAATCTGAAAAGTGCTTTAACTCAAGAAACCGGGTTTGTGGGAGAATATTTCACTATTGGAGATATCATCAAAACCCGGTTTCTCAGCCAGGGGTAATTAAGTCAAGAAACCGGGTTTGTGGGAGAATATTTCACTATTGGAGATATCATCAAAACCCGGTTTCTGCCTCATTAAATTACCCATACTCTTATTTTATTTAGACTAGATTCTAAGCATACTAAAAATTAACCCATTTCCGCTGTCATACTAATTACTGTTTCCACGGTTTTACCCGGTTCAGCAATTAATAAATGTTCCCCAGTATTCATAGCATTCCGAGGACCAGTCCAAGGTTCTAAACAATAAAAATCTTTTCCTTTGACAGTCCAAAAAACCAAAGTAGAGTAATTACTATCGAAATTTACAGTTAACTTCAAATTGCGAGTTTTATCAGTAACTACCGCCGACTGTTGCGACAAATTAACAAAAGCCCAATCAATTTCTTCAGTGTTAAAATCAAACTCCCCAGAAAAAGTATTAATAGTTGGGTCGCCTTTAACTTTATACTGATTTGAAGGTATATCTAACTCTAGTTGACTCTTATCCGTCACACTAAAATAAGGGTGAATACCCGTTGAAAATGGCATTGGTTTCTGAGATAAATTAGTGTGAGAATATCGCATCTCTAGAGTATTTCCCTTGAGAATATAGGTATAATTCAACTCAAAATTAAATGGATAAACTGCACGAGTTTGGTCGTTACTGCGAAGAGTAACTGTTATACTCGCTCCATCAGAAGTAGACTGTTGGGAAACTTCCCACGGTGAAGTACGAGCAAAACCATGTTGAGGAAGTTGATAAGTTTCTCCGTCTAGTGTATAAGTATCATCGGGCAAGTTACCACAGATGGGGAATAGTAGAGGTATCCCACCACGCACCGAGAGAGTGGGGTCTGCAAAACGTTCCTTATCCATGTAAAATATCTTTTGGTCTTGGATACGCCAGTCCGTAATAACGCCGCCTCTTTCAGGAACAACAACTACTAGAGACTGACTAGTTTCATCAGAAAGAATGTAGGGTTGATATGCTTTTTGTCCAGCCACAGACATAAATAATTTACCAAAAACGTCTCTCCTACGTTGGCATATTATTGACTACCACGTAGTTCATTCTGAGCAACATTTTTCTGAAAAATTAAGACCCCACTTTTAATTCAGTTACGCTTTTAGCTTTTTCCCCAGCAGAGAAACTGAAAATTTTAGATAATTTTGCTAATTATAAGAGAAACTCCTATGGTAGGGGATTAATATATTATCTACCACACTCAGATTTGTTGACTTTAATTAATAGACATTTGACTAGCGATCGCTTGACTTTTGTGGCCTACTTGATACGCTTTTTGATACGCATCTTTCTCCAACTCTGAAGGCCAGGCAGATAAATTGGACTTCTCCAGTATCTGTTTGTGGATGCTCAAACCGAGGTTTTGTTGATACGCTTTTTCATACGCATTTCCTACTCATTCTTCGTCCATTTCTGGTTAAATCAAACCCTGAAACATCGTAACTTCCTGGCTTTTTGTTAAAAGCGGGTAGGGGGAATCGAACCCCCATCATTAGCTTGGAAGGCTAAGGTTTTACCACTAAACTATACCCGCACTCATTTATTTAATATATCACAGTTTCTTAAAATTGCAAGTTGATCGGAAAAAAATATCTGGCTAATATTTGGGTTCTCCCCTATATCTATCCTAGTTATTTGTTCAAGTCATAGGCTTTCGACTGACGACAAAACCTAAAACCTCTTCATCTATACCTTTCAACTTCAAAGAGCCGTACTTTGTCAGCTCTTGATTATCCAAATATTCAGCGACAGTAGCCGATACTAAAATTGTATTTGGCTCTGCAGCTTCTTGCAAGCGGGAGGCAGTATTCACGGATGGCCCAATAGCTGTATAATCAGATCGTTCTGCACCACCAAACATCCCAACTACAGCACTACCCTGATGAATACCACAACGAAACCTCACAGGTGGGACTCCATTCTCTCCAATTAATCCTAACTTTTGCCAACGCTCATTTAACTTATCCAAGGCTGTCAACATGGCCCGCGCTGAAGCTACCGCCCTTCGCACTTGCTCTTGAGCGGTTAGCTCTTCTGGGGAGCCATAAATTGCCATAACTGCATCCCCCACAAACTTATCCACGGTTCCACCATTAGCAAAAATTGCCCGTGTCATTTCTCCTAAATACTCATTTAATAACTCAGCAATGCGGCGGGATTGCAAAGTATTAGACATCTGAGTAAAACCGACAATATCACTAAATAAAACTGTAACTAATCTTGGTTCAGGACGTAAATCTAAAGCCAAGTCTCCTTTTGCTGCTCGTCGTACCATTTCCGGTGGTAAAAAACGCCGTAAAACTGACTCGGTTAAATAAGAGTTTAACTTTTGTACTCGTCGCTCATTCTCTTTTAAAGCTAACAAATTTCGCACTTCTGCTAATAATTCTCTATCATTAAAAGGCTTTGATAAATAAGCATCGGCTCCTCTTTCTACTCCTTCGATTCTAGTATCTTCATCTGCTTTTGCTGTTAATAAAATAATTGGAGTTCCTCGCAAATCATCTGCTTCTCTAATCATTTGAATTAAGTCTATACCTGATACAATTGGCATCATCAAATCAGTGATAATCACATCAGGATGATGAACTTTTGCTGCCTCAAAACCATCCGCTCCATTCCTAGCTAATACCACATTCAACTTAGACTTCCGCATAATTCTGGAGACATAATTTCTTAAGTCTGGGTTGTCATCTACTACTAAAACAGTAGATTTTACTGCCAAATTTGTCTCAATTGTTTCTGGATTTTCTTGTTGATCTATTGCTTCTAATTCCTCCGCTTCTTGTAACTCTGCTTCTACATCTGCCAACTCAACTGCTAATTTAGAAGCATCAAATTCAGCAGGTATTTCTAACACTTGTTCTACAGGTAAATGAGTAGTTCCTGTCGGCAACCAAACTTTAAAAGTAGCACCTTGACCATAAGTAGATTCTATGGTTACTTGACCACCATGAAGTTCTACTAATTCTTTTACTAAAGATAAACCTAAACCACTTCCTTCATAAGAACGATTTGCTGAACCTTCTGCTTGTCGAAATCGTTCAAATAAAAAAGGAATTTGTTCTTGACTAATGCCAATTCCTGTGTCTTGAATTTTTAATAAACAATGTTGTCCTGCCGATTCAACTGAGATAGTAATAGTGCCTCCCTCTGGAGTAAACTTCATGGCATTTGATAGTAAGTTGTAGATAACTTTATCAAATCTTTCCACATCTAAGTAAACTAATGGGCAATTATCTTTAAATTCTGTAACTAAATTAAGTTGCTTTTTTTGACAGTAGGGGGCGAATGATTCGATAATATTATGACAGAAAGCAACCAAATCACAGGGACGAAAACAAGGCTGCATTCGTCCTGCATCAATTCTTTGTAAGTCTAATAATTGATTAACTAATCTTAACAGGCGACGGGCATTTCGCAGGGCGATCGATGCTTGGTCTAGTGGTAAATTTTGCTGGGAATTAGCTGCTTCCTCTAATAACCCAATCATTAAAGTTAGAGGAGTGCGAAACTCGTGGGAGATATTTTGGAAGAATTCGGTTTTGAGGCGATCAGATTCAATCAGTCTTTCTGATTGTTGTCTGGTAGTCTGATAAAGACGGGACTGTTGAACGGCGATCGCTGCTTGGGAAGCTACCGCCTCAGCTAGCTCAACTTCTGAAGCTTGCCATCGGCGTTGATAAGAGTTTTGGCGCAGAGAAATACTACCAATAATCTTACCATCAACAATTAGGGGTACTAACATCAAGGCACGAGCATTAACACGTAATGGGAGTTCAGACTGATTAAATTGTGGCTGTTGATTCAAATCATTAACTACTATAGTTTTTTTAGTTTTGAGCAGTTGCATCAAAACTGGATTATTATTAATGGGGACTAGTGACTGAGTTAACTGGGCTGAGTTTGTAGGAGAAAATTTTTGTGATGGTGAATCTTTGTCAGCATTGGACATTTCTGCCCTACTAACAGAATCATCTAAAAGACAATAACTTTCAGTGGTACTAACTGATGATAGAGCTTGAGCATCATACAACCCTACGCACTGAACATATTCATTTGCTTCCTGCCACAATGAAAGAACACAACCATCAACTTGCAAAGCTTGTCCTAACTGTTGAGTAATAGCAGCAAAAATGTCTTGGGGGTTGAGACTGGAGCGAATAGCATTTGTGATTGTATTAACCAGAGTCTCTCGTTGGGCAAGACTTCTGAGTTGATCATTAGCACGAGCTTGAGATAGGGCCAGAGCCGCTTGATCGGCCACCGTAATTAATAATTGTACTTCATGGTCTTGCCAGTGTCGGACTTCTCCACACTGGTGCAGTGCCAAAACTGCAATTAAGTCTAATCGCGAGAATATCGGGACTATTAAACTAGAGTAAATATTGGCTACTTGATAAGCTTGTCGGCGTTGTTCAAGTTCTGGACTATCTCCATGTAGTCTTTCATCAGTTTGAACATCTGAGATAATGTCTACATCCGTAGTTTCCCAGATGATTTGAGGAAAAATTTCTTCTGGTATTTCTCTGGAAGGAGAGTTTGAATTCTCAAAGTCCTGTTCTTGATTTTGGAAAACAAACAATTCGTCTTCCGTTTGACCATCTTGAAATGGACGGCAAATGGCTAAACTCACTTCCAATATTTGGCCAATAGTTTCAACAATTCTCTGGAGCATCTGCCGATAGTTGGGAGCAGAGCGAATAGTATTAGTTACTGCATATAGAAGGGATTCTTGTTGAAGGGCACGACGTAGTTCATCAGTATGAGACTTGAGGACATTATGAGTATCAACGGCCTGTTTAACTAATGCTTTTAGTTCCTCAGCGTTCCACGGTTTAGTAAGATACTTAAAAACTTTACCAGAGTTAATTGCTTCTACGAGGTCTTCTACATCAGTATAGCCAGTTAGAATAATCCGAATTGTGTCGGGGTATTTACTCGCAGTTAGGCTGAGAAATTCTGTACCACTCATTTTGGGCATTCGCTGGTCTGAAATAATTGCAGCAACCTGCCCAGATTTTTCCAGAATTCCTAAAGCTTCAGGCCCACTCTCGGCCCGCAGTACCTTGTAGTCTAGTTGAAAGGTGCGGTAAAGAAGGTCTAGGTTATCTGGTTCATCATCGACAACCAAAATTTGCGTTTTATGTTTTCTTTGTCTGGAACTCATCCACCGCTCTCCGTGCTTTTAGGGGAGTATTATGAATTATGGTTTAGCAGGTACAGATAAAACTCATGTTCTGGTCCGCGAATCAGTGCGGGAGGCCCATTTATATCTGTATTTGTCAAGTGACAAAGCCATATCTTTTTCTTGATAGTTGCTGGCGCGAAATCAAGTTGCTTCAGTTATGGTAGTTCTTATCTGCAGTTATCTCTATTAAGTTGATGATATTTGCCAGGGAGTATATATATTTAGTAACTAACGATATAGATTGCTAGAATATTCTTTTTCATTAGCAGTTAAAGCAGTTTTCACCAATTCCAGAATAGAGTAATTTTCTGAAATGTTCTGAATCTTTGATGTCTTGGACATATCTTTTTTGAGCATATATCAATGTAATGGCCTTTTACTCTGTCTCTAGTCCCCTGATTAGTATACTAAAACCTCTAGAAGCTCAACATCATCTGTTAATCTTAACCATTTTCCCTAAAAAAAATTACAAGTGCTGTTTAGATATATTCTAGGCTTTTAGAATAGATATAGCTTATAAAGTGTATTGTGAACCCTTTCTTTTTTTTCTCAAAGTCTCCTGAACTTGAAGCCGGAACCTCTAATGGATTTTACTTTTTAATCCGGATTGCTAAACCACAGGATTTGATGAGTCTTGCGGAAATCTTGAGTAATAGTTTTCATTCCCGTAGAGGAATTATGGGTTGGGCTTATCCTTTTTTAAGGCTAGGAATTTACGAAGATTTACGCACTCGAATCCGCTCTAAAAAAGAGCAATATTTATGTCTTGTGGCGATGGTTATAAGAAATACTGAGTCTAGTGAGGAATTATCTACGATTGAAATTGAAAATCAGGATTTAGTGGCAACTGTGGAAATGAGCGTGCGTTCACGAAACGGAGCCAATTTTATATCGTTTAATGCTTGGCATTTACATAGTTGGGAATATGTTTATTTATCAAATTTAGCTGTTGATGTTAACTATCGACGATTAGGAATTGCTCAAAAATTGTTAGATTGTTGTGAAACCAAGGCGATAGAATGGGGTTTCTCTGACCTCTACCTTCATGTACTAGAAAATAATTATACTGCTCGAAGACTTTATTATAGAGCGGGTTATCAATTAGAAGAAGTTGAGTGGACTTGGGCTTCTTTATTATTCAAGCAACCTCGAAAGTTACTTTTGCGTAAATCTTTTTCCGGTAAAATTTAAGTCTCAAGAATAAGTTATTTAGCTTTTGAAAATTAGATGAAAAAAATTGAATTTGAGTGTTTTTTACCATAAAGCCAGCTTTTTACCAAAGCAAATTTGGGATTAATTAACTAACTATAAATTTAGATAAATCATCTTGTTGAGAAAGAGTAATTTTGTAGTATTGTTATTAATATTAACTATTTATTGAATTCTTCAACAAGGAAAATATGAAAAGTTTTATGACTGAGTTTTTCAGCAGTGTGTGGCATAACTTATCACAACAAGTATCTAAGTTAGTAGCTACATTAGCAATAACATTTGTTGTACTATTTATCGGTACAATGTTTCTACCAGTACCTTTCGCCCATGCAGCAATGGTCTTATACTGTAATGGATTGGATGGTGGTGGAAATCCTTATACAGCAACCTATGTAGATGGATTGTTTACTCAAGTCAGGTTTGATCGTAGTCCAGATTTACCTCCTGTAGTTTCGGAATTAACATACGATACTGTAAATGAGCAAGGTCAACCAATTTATCGAGGTGCTTATTTAGGAGCAGCAGATGTAGTTCTTATCGATACATCAGGAGGTAATGTCAAACCTGGTTCGGAAGTATCAGTAGCAGTTGATAATAATTGGAACGTAGAAAGGGGTATTTGTGGAGTATAATAACTAGGCTGTAGGGTGTGTCAGTTACTGGCAACTGGCAGACCCTAAATTATTACTCGATTAGACTACCAGTCACCACTTAGCTATCAGCAATCAGCTTCTCAAGGTGTATAATTAGGAATTAAACTTTACATTTGACATCAATTTTTCAAAAGTCTCAAAAGCTTCATATATTACTGAATTATACTTAGGTTAATTACGAAAATATTCTGAAAATTTTATTTCAAGGTTTCTCAGCAAAAAAGCAAATTAATCTATAATTTATTCAATTATTTTCGTAGTAGGTTTTCCGGCGCCATTACCTGCCAAAGTTAAGTATTTAGCATTCAGCGGTAAGCTCTCAGCTATGAGTAATTAACTTCATTATTATGGAAGAATAAATTAGTCTCCAAGAAAGAAAATTAAATGTAGTAGAATTGAAAAGGATACTGGCTATATTGATTAAAAAGCTGAGAGCTGAGAGCTGATAGCTAATAGCTATTTGCTTCAATGAATTACCAAAATTTTCAGGCAATTCTATCTCAAAATTTCTTAGCAAAAAAGCAAATTCATCTGTAATTTATTCAATTATTTTCTTAGTAGATTTTCCGGCGCCATGACCTGCTTGAGTAAGCTTTTAGGATTTAGC
>JASJEE010000198.1 GCA_030064835.1 Microcoleaceae cyanobacterium MO_207.B10
GGAACTTTCCTCCGGAATGCTACGCAAATGTTAACAGTACCTCTGCAATAAAGAGGCTTGAAATTTGGAATATTCTCTTTTTTTATCCCCTTAAAATGGGAGGCGCATACCCAGAAATTTTCGGTAGAGATAGCTGATTAATCCTTTGATAAACATTTCCTCCGGAATGCTGCACAAACAAAATTCAGCAGTCAGCTTTCAGCTATTAGCTTCAGACTACTACTTATGGGAATATTTTTTGGGAATATCTTAGAGAATTGCGATAATTATTAATCAAACTATCATTAATACGAAACACCTAGAAAACTATATCCACCAATTCCTTTACCTGGTTGGGTAATTATGCTCCGAAATTAATGTCCCATCCTTATCCAGAAGACATCTTCAATAATAAAAAATTAAACCAATTATCGTAAAGAAAATATCAATTATTTCTCCCTACTCCCCTACCCAGTCCTACTTACTCTTTTCCGGAGAGGTCTATTAAGATACCCAAACTTAAAATATTTTCTTAGCCTTGCCAATAATCGCTACGATAAAAAGTGTAATCTCATATCAAATACTTGACTAGGAGAAAAGTTAATGGATCTAGTGAGACTCCAAAACTCATTGGACAATATCTCGTTTGCTATATTATTTGTCACTATGCTCATTTATTGGGTAGGTGCAGCATTCCCTCGTATCCCATATCTCTCCGTTTTAGGTTCTACAGGAATGGTGATCGCCAATCTCTGCATCGCTACCTTGCTGGGGGCCCGTTGGCTAGAAGCTGGTTATTTCCCTATTAGCAACCTTTACGAATCCCTATTTTTCCTAACCTGGGGACTAACTACCATTCATCTGATTGCTGAAAAGATGAGTGGCTCTCGCCTAGTGGGGGTCTTTACCTCTCCCGTGGCCATGGGGATAACTGCTTTTGCTGCTCTAACTTTGCCCTCCAATATGCAGGTATCCGAACCCCTAGTACCTGCTCTTAAATCTAATTGGTTGATGATGCACGTCAGCGTGATGATGTTGAGTTATGCCACTCTCATGGTAGGGTCATTATTGGCGATCGCTTTTCTCATTGTCACTAGTGGCCAAAAAGTCGAACTTAGTGGCAGCTCTTTTGGCACTAACTTTCAGAGAAATAATCATTCTGTGAAGCTCCAGAAGAATTTACAACTGGAAACTAATAATAACTATCAACTCCCCGCCCCATCCACCACCAATGGCCATGGTCAAACAGCAGTATTAGAAATGGCACCACCTACTCAAAAAGTTGAGCCGGAAGTCGCCCTTTCTCCCCAACGTTTGAGTATCGCCCAAACCCTTGATAATATTAGTTATCGTATCATTGGCCTGGGATTTCCACTATTAACTATTGGGATTATAGCTGGAGCAGTTTGGGCTAACGAGGCTTGGGGGTCTTACTGGAGTTGGGACCCGAAAGAAACTTGGGCCTTGATTACTTGGTTAGTATTTGCGGCCTACCTGCACGCTCGCATTACTAGAGGATGGCAAGGACGACGACCTGCTATTTTGGCGGCAACGGGATTTGCTGTAGTCTGGGTATGTTATTTAGGGGTGAATCTTTTAGGTAAAGGTTTACATTCCTACGGTTGGTTTTTTTAGTTAGAAGTTAATGGCGTACAAGACGAATGTAAAATTAGGAAATAACTTGTAATTTTGGTATATTTCTCAAAGTTCGTTTTGTGCGCTAATTAAGTCAAAAAAAATCAAGGATGTTTGATATGGAAGCAGAAGTTATTTTGCTCAATAATGATGATGTTTTATCTACAAGTGCAAGTCTTTTAATGTTTCAATGTACATTTAAAGTCAGTGAATATATAACTATGATTTTAGCTAGGTTAGAATCGGAAAATTTATTTGAGGAGGGGATAGAATGTCAGTTATTAAAACCTGGTTATTATTGGAAAAAAGGAAAAATTAAACTCCGTTTAGAATTTTATAAAGAAAATTCGGATAATGTTTCTCAAACAGAATTATCGGACAATAGAATTAGTTCCTTTTCTCAACCCTCTACTGCTTTTTTAGAAGTTCAGGAAGACACACCACAAAATGTCGGAATGTGGAGTTAAGCTAATACGCATTTAAAATGGGTATTAGCAACTCAGAAGTTAAAAGTCAGTAGGGGTGGTTTTCCCTGGAAAAAGGTACACAACAATAAACCGTTTAAATGTACAATAGCTTACGTTTCAGTATGCAATAGGAAAGCTTGAATTCAGTTAACAGTTATCAGTTAACAAACAGTTAATATTACCTGATGCAATAGAAACGCTTGAATACTGAATTTTCTTTTTTTATCCCCTGAAAACGGGAAGGCTTGAGACCAGACTTTCTGGTCATCAGATTGCTTCAATATTGTGAAATGTATTGTGAATATTTTAGCAATGGAAAATGAATGATAAATTCCCACAAAAACGTTGCTATGAACTTTTAGTTTATCTAGCTTTAAATATACAAAACTTTCAAATTTTACCCAAAATAAAATTAGAAACAGACCTACCCCAGGCAGTTAGAGACGATATTCAAACTTATTTTCTTACTTATAAATCTGCTTGTGAATCCGCTAATCAAATATTCCTAGAAATTTATCAACCAGGTGCGATAAAAAAATACTGTCAACAAAGCCAAATAGGAAAAAAATTACCCACTGCTTTTTATATTCATGTCTCCGCCCTAGAACAACTTCATCCCGTACTACGACTCTACGAAAATATTGCTAATCGTTTCTATATTCAAGCAGCTTCTAGTCAACAAAGCCACTCAAAAATAGACTTATTGCAGAAGTCGAAAGCACGAAAAAATGCCAATCAAAAAACAAGACAAAAAGAATTAACTTTTACTTGCGACAGAAATATAACTACCACATTAATTAAATTTCACTTTGACAAACCCAAAATTTCTTATCTCCACTATCCCGACTTCGATAAAGACCCCCATCCTGCTTTAAAAACTAGTATTTCTATTGACCTAAATAATGGAAAACTTGAGAATCGAGACTATAGTAAAAGTGACAACCCCCCCGTACTCCACCGCAAAGAAACTTTTGTTAATTTTGATTATCCCAACTACCAAAAATTTGCTCAACTCACTTCTGCTGAAGTGAAATTAGGATTGTTAGATAATACTCGGTTAATTGGGACCCGTCAAGGATGGTTAAAACACCTAAAAAATTATGGGTTTGAAATTAAAGACCATGATGTGATTCAGCATAAAATTGAGAAGCAAATTCCCAAAATAGAACGTCATAAAGCAGCGATCACCCGAAAAGATTTATCTAAACCAGTACGTTTAGCTTTAGAAGCAAATCTATTTACAGAAGCTACAACTTTTTTTGATTATGGTTGTGGTTACGGTGGAGATATTAAACATATAGCTGAAAAAGGTTATGTCAGTGCAGGTTGGGACCCTTATTATTTGGCAGATACTACTTGTCTTAGTGCGGATATTGTTAATCTTGGTTATGTGATTAATGTTATAGAATCTTTGGCAGAACGTAGAGAAGCTTTGATAAAAGCTTGGGAATTGACTAAAGAGGTTTTAATTGTTTCTGCTCTGGTATTAATTGATGACAAAAAAACTGAGGGTAAACTTGGTTATGGAGATGGTATTATTACGGCTAGGAATACCTTTCAGAAATATTACGAACAGCCAGAATTAAAGTCTTATATTGACCAAGTTTTAAATGTAGATTCGATTCCTATAGATTTGGGAATTTTCTTTGTTTTTAGAAATGAAATACAAGCTCAAAATTTTCGTGCATCTCGGTTTAGAAGTAGTTTATCTACACCGCGAGTCAGTTCAAAAAATAAGCGGTTTGAAGATTATCAAGAATTGCTGACTCCCTTGATGAAATTTATGAGCGATCGCGGTCGTTTACCAGTCAGAGGAGAACTTGCAGAAGAGGTAGATTTAATTCCAGAATTTGGCAGTGTTCGTCGTGCTTTTCGAGTAATTCTCCAAGCAACAAATCCTCTAGAATGGGAAGAAATAGCTGATAAACGTCGTCAAGATTTGTTAGTTTATCTTGCCTTAACTAGATTTAGTAATCGTCCGAAATTATCTCAATTAGCAAAAGTTGTACAAAATGATATTAAGTGTTTATTTGGTAGTTATATAAAAGCTTGTACATTAGCCGATTTAATGTTATTTAATGTCGGTAATGCGACGGCAATTACTAAATGTTGTCAAAATAGTGCTATTGGTTATAAAGATACTGATTGTCTGTTAGTTCATGTTTCGTCAGTGGCAAAACTTGACCCATTACTACGACTTTATGAAGGCTGTGCAAATCGTACAATTGGTCGATTAGATGGAGCAACTATCGTTAAATTTCATACTAAACTGCCGATAATATCTTATCTATTTTATCCTGATTTTGATAAGTCAGCTCATCCTGTTTTGCATACAAGTATGCAGATTAATTTACGAGATTTAAGTGTCAGCTACCAAGATTATACTAATGAATATAATCCGCCAATTCTACACCGCAAAGATGCTTTAGTAACTTCAGATTATCCCCTATATGAAAAATTTATTAAACTTACACATCAAGAAGAAGATAGAGGGCTATTAGATAATTTAAAAGCAATTAAAAATCGGATGAGTTGGCTAAAATTTTTAGAAGAAAATTGTACAGAAATTAAAGGTCATCGTGTTTATTGGCGTACTGATGCTGACCCCTATCGTTTAAAGATATTAAAATCTGCTGATGCTGCTAGAAAACGGAAAAGAAAAAATAGCCATCGCAATTAATAATTAATCATTAATAATTAATAATTGAGCTAAAACCTACAACCGAGAACCTAAGACCTAAAAATTGATTTGTAGCAAACAGTTATCACGGATAGTATCAGTTATCAGTTTTTAGTTTTGAGCTTTCTTCCTTCTACCTTCTTCGTTTATAGTAGAAATAAGTCAACTTGAATCATAAACCAATGAACAAATTATTTGAAAAACTGAATACTCAAATAACCATATTAGGAAGTTTTATCGCAATTCTGTGGGGGTTGCACATTCTAAATACACTTTTAAACGGACAACTTAACTATTACGCTGGAATTCACCCTCAAACTACATCCGGACTCGGCGGTATTTTTTTTGCCCCATTTTTACATGGTAGTTACGCTCACTTAGTCGCTAATCTTGTTCCACTAATTACTCTTGGTTGGTTAATTATGTTACGGGGAATTAGTGACTTTTTCTTTGTCAGTATTGTCACGATAATTGTTAGTGGTTTAGGTATTTGGTCTATCGGTTCACCAGATTCTATTCATATTGGTGCAAGTGGATTAATTTTTGGTTATTTCGGGTTTTTGTTATTAAGAAGTTTATTCGACTTCAGTATTTTATCAGTTATATTCGCATTAACTGCTGGTTTTCTTTATAGTGGTTTAATTTGGGGTATTTTGCCTTCCGATCCTGATGTCTCCTGGGAGGCACATTTATTTGGTTTTTTGGGTGGAATATTCGCAGCTCAACTTTTGGGTAAACGCAAAAAAAACAGTTAAAACACTATTATTCCCATCAAAATACAATGTTTTTTGAATTTATTCATGGCTGAAACTACCATAATGATTGGTATAACTTAGAACAGAAATATTATCTGAATTATCTGAATTATCTGAATTATTTGTTATTTCCCCTACTTCACCCAAATCTAGGATGAGGAAGGGGTAATTATTTTTACTAATTTTTTGAATATTTATCTGAATATTCTTTTCAGCTGGCTTCTCCTTAAAAGCAATACCACACTTTACTTTTATTTACAAATAATTTCTTACAGTTTTCAGAAATCAGCTTTAAACTTGAATTAGTAGTTTCTACTTTGAAATTCAAAAATGATGGAGCAAATTCAAACACTTAGGGACAGATATATTATTATCAAAGACTTAAAAAAAGGACCCTTTGGAAAAACTTATTTGGCTGAAACCCAAGAAGAAGTCAAGAACTCTGTGTGCATAGTTAAACAATTTCAACCTAACACTTATGACCCTTCTATTTTAGAAGCAGCAAGATATCGCTTTGAACAAGAAGCTACAACCTTAAAACAGTTAGGCCAACACGAGCAAATTCCGCAACTTTTGGATTATTTTGAGGAAGACAAAAAATTTTATTTAGTTCACGAATTTATCGAAGGCCATGATTTAAGTCAAGAAATTACTAATGGTAAGCAACTCTGTCAAAGTCAAGTAGTTTTGTTTCTGTATGACACCTTGGAAATATTGGAATATATTCATCGGCAAAATGTGATTCATCGCGATCTTAAACCCTCCAATTTAATCAGACGTAAATCAGATAATAAAATAGTAATTACCGACTTTGGTTCAATTAAAGAAATCGAAACTTTAGTGGTATCTTCAGACGGACAACCACGGGCTTCTGTAGTGGGTACTCCTGGTTATATGCCAGTAGAACATTTAGGAGGAAAACCCAAAATAAATAGTGATATTTACGCTTTGGGGATGACAGCTATCCAGGCTTTAACAGGTATTGCACCAATAGATTTAGTCCATCAAACAAAAACTAATGAGGTACTTTGGCGGGAATTAGTATTAGTACAAAATCAATTGGTAGATATTTTAAATAAGATGGTCCGCAGCCAATATGATGAACGTTACCAGTCAGCAACAGAAGTGCTAAATGACCTCCAGGACTTATATAAAAATATCCAAAATTCCCAAAGAATTGGCACAATTCTCAACAAACGCTACAAAATTATTCGCTTGTTAGGAGAAGGAGAATATGGTCGAACATATTTAGTTCAAGACCAACAACGAGTCGAAGATTCTCTATGTGTTGTCAAACAGATTAAACCAAAGTCAAAAAATCCTTTTTTATTACAGGAAGTTAGAAAATTATTTGAAGAAGAAGCACACATTATCTATAATCAAGGAACCCATAATCAGATTCCCGCAGTGTTAGATGAATTTGAAGAAAATGAAGACTTTTATTTAGTTCAAGAATTTATTGAAGGTAATAGCTTAAATCAAGAAATTGATCAATGTACATTTAATGAAGCCGAAGCAATAGAATTATTAGAAGATGTATTGCAAATCCTGACATTTGTACATCGTCATGTACTCCACTTAGATATTAAACCTTCTAATCTAATTCGACGTGCCTCCGATGGCAAAATAGTATTAATTGATTTTGGTTCTCTTAAACAACTGAGTTCCTTAGTATTAAATGACAGGGGACAACTTATTATTACTCGTTTTATTGGTACTCATGGTTATATGCCAAAAGAACAGTATACAAAAAATCCTAATCCTAGTAATGACCTCTATGCTTTAGGTATGACCATTATTCATGCTTTAACAGGTTTATTTCCAGCTGAAATAGGTAAAGACTCAAATACCGGGGAGTTGGGATGGCGAAATTATGCTCGGGTAAGTGATGAATTTGCTGCAATTATTAATCAGATGGTAAACTCCTATTTCCGCGCTCGTTATCAAAGTGCAGATGAAGTTCTTAATGACCTATTTAATATCCGCCCTCAGAGCAATTTTTCGATTCATTCAGAAACTAATATTTCTCTAAATTTAGAAACTAATTTCTCAGGCAATGAGCTAGTAAATGATACTAATAATTTGACTAACTTAGGAGCAGATAATAACATCTATCCAGAAATAGATAATAGTTATATCCCCCAGGAAAATCCTTACTCTAACCCTACTCCATCCTTATCTCTTAGTCCTGCTTCTAAGATGCCTACTAGGAAACATCATTCCTCTCGTCTGTTGCCATTTTCTTTGATTTTTATGGCAGTCACAGTTGGCATTATTGGGATTTTTGCCTGGTCAGAAATCAAATTTATTTACTTGCTGAATCAATGTAACAAGCTAATAGAATTAGAGCAACCAGAAGTCGCAGAAAGTTTCTGCGGGAAAGCGATAAAAATTAAACCAAATAACCCGAATGCTTTGAAAAATCACGCAGATGCCTTGTTTGATTTGAAACGTTATCAAGCAGCCTTAGTTACTTATAATAAAGCCATAAAAAATCAGCCAGATTTTTATTTAGCTTGGAATGGCAGAGGTTTAGTTTTAGATAAATTGGAGAACTATCAAGAATCTTTAGATGCTTATGAAAAAGCAATTAATCTCACTACAGATAATTATAAAGCTTGGAATGGCACAGGAATAGTATTGATTAGTATAGGCAAATTTGAGCAAGCATTAGATGCTTTTAATCAGGCTATTTCTGTTGAACCAAGACAACCCCAATCATGGGAAAATAGGGGGATAGCTTTAGAATATTTAGATGATTATATTGATGCTAGAAAAGCATTTGGAGAAGCCATAGCTTTACTCGACCAACAAATTAAAGATAATCCAAATGATGTAGCAGCAATGGTTGAAAAGGGTCGAATTTTAGGTAAACTCCAACGTCACAAAGAAGCTTTAAATTCCTATCAAAAAGCATTGGAATTAGACCCATATTTTTATCGCGCTTGGATTGGTAAAGGCAATACTTTATTTTTTTTACAGCGTTTTGATGCAGCTTTGGATGCTTATAAAAAAGCCACTGAAAGTAGACCAAAATCCCCCATCGCTTGGCATAATCAAGGTAGTTTTCTTGGCGATGGGTTACAACGATATGAACAAGCAGTTGCATCTTATCAAAAAGCTATAGACCTCGACCCTGGTTTTTCCCCTGCTTGGCGGGATCAAGGTTTAGCTCTAATGCAATTAGAAAAGCATCAACAAGCTATAGCGGCTTTTGACCAAGCAATCAAAATTAATTCCAATGATTATAAGTCTTGGGGTAGTCGGGGGGTGGTTCTGACTAAGTTAAAACGTTATGACGAAGCGATCGCTGCTTTAAAGAAGGCCATTGATATCAAATCCGACGACCCCATAGCTTGGGCTAATTTAGGTTGGGCCCTGGGAGAAATGGAAAAATACGAGGAAGCGATCGCAGCTTATGACAAAGCCATTGAAATTAAACCTGACTTTGTAGCGGCGATCAAAGCGCGTAAAAAATTGCAAGAAAAATATAACAATTATTGGTATTAAAAAAACTAGTCTCTAGTTATTTATTATGTCTGAATATTAAATGATTAGGGTGTATCTATAATAGAGTTGTGGGGAATTAAGCTAAAAAAGTGGCTGAAACCCTTATCGGCCAAAGTGTATCGCCTTTTTGGCACTCAAATAACCGAAAGCCTTGTATGGTAAGCTTTTGACCAGTTACATTTTTTATTTCCCAACAACTCTAATTAATAATTAACAATTAATACCAAGCGTGAAAACAGAATGTTACAAATCAACTGGATAATTGAAAAATATTATTTAAAAAAGATTATTTAGCTATAAATATCTGATTAATATTTATTCCCTACCTCCGACCTACCACCTAGCACCTAAAACCTAGAGATTTATTGGTAGCAAATATTTATCAAATTGGTATCACAATTACCTCTCCTTGAAAAAAATAGAATTGACTAAAAGGAAAGTTTTTTATTTCCCCTTAAAAAGCGAGGTTTTAGACCAGAATTTTTAGGTAAAGCCTAATCACCCTGATTATTCATAACATTCTACTAGTATTTTTTTTATAAATCGGGTGGCATCAGCACTTTATCTATTAATACAATCACTCCATTTTTAGCCCGTTGAGATGACTCTACAATACTAGCCTCATTTAAAGTTATTTTCTCCTCAGCAGTATCAACGTTAATTTTAATACTATTGCCCGAAATTGTTTGCACTTTTCCTAAAGCTACATCTTCATTAGAAACAGCACCAGAAACCACATGATAGTTAATCAGTTTAACTAATTTATCCTTGTTTTCTACCTTGAATAGTTCTTTTATTGTTGTTTCTGGCAAAGCAGCAAAAGCTTCATCCGTGGGTACAAAAACCGTATATTGGACTTCGTTAGCATTACTGGAACTTTGAGTTTTAAAATTTTCCATTAACCCTGCATTATTAACAGCTTCAGCAAAGGTTTGGAAGTTTTGATAATACTTAATTGCAGCATCAAATTCTCCAGCAATTGTACCATCAAGACTCCGACTTGTAGAGTTAGAGCGTGGGTTGAAGATAGCTGAAGAATAATAACTTTGGGCTAATACTGGCAAACTAATCAAAGCACTGGCTCCGATAGTTACTAGGAGGCCAGTCAGTTTTTTGTTTGTATTCATAGTTATTTTTGATTGGTTAAATACATAGTTGGTTAAACCCATCGTAAATTATATAAACTAAAAGGCATCAAAGTCAAGACATATCAAACTTTTTTTTAAATAATAAAATTTATTATAGAGGGGGTATAACCCCGTACTTAGCCAACCACTTACTAGGGTAAAATACCTTACATGGTTAAACCCATCATCCATGTTTTCAGTATTTCAGTGAACAAATAAATCAACCATAAACATACAGCGCTTCCCGATGTTATGAGGTATACACCTAGCGCGCAAGATGCGTCTGATTAGGGATTCAATTCACACCTTGTACATCATCAGCCCGAAATATGTTGTAAATTCAGCTCTTTTTCAAATAGGAGCTTCATAAATTCACATTTTATTATTAATAGTTATTTTTCGGGTTTAACAATCAACAAATAATGTTTCATTTCCAAATATTATTTATTGATTTTTTCAGATAGAGGTAAGCAATCAGTATGAAAATTAACAGAAAAAACTTTGTTATCAAGGAATAAAAACGATGACATCAGGAGAAAATAAAGTATCTACCACCAAATTAATCCTATTAAAAAAAATAGCAAATAAAAACTCAAAAAAAATCATCAATAAATCCACAGAATCAGAAAATAAGAATAACTATGAACTATTAACAAATCAACTATCACCCATAGCAGATATAGCAGCCCGCATCTCTCCCATTAGCTATTTAGCCTACTTGCTACTACCCTCAGTAGTAAAAGCTCAACCAATTGTGCCAGCCACAGACGGTACAAATACCATAGTCAACAAAACAGGCGATCGCTTCAATATTCAAGGGGGTAGATTATCAAAAGATGGAGTAAATCTTTTCCATAGTTTTCGCGAATTCAATCTATACAAAGGTCAAACAGCAAACTTTTCCACAACCAAAAAAATTAGAAATATTATCACTCGTGTAGCAGGTGGCAACACCTCATTTATTAACGGTTTAATTTCAATCACAGGAGGTAATTCTAACCTATATATTATGAATCCAGCCGGAATTATTTTCGGTAAAAATGCTCAACTAAATATACCCGCAGCCTTTTCCGCAACTACAGCCACAGGCATTGAATTTAATAATCATTGGTTTAATTCTACAGGTGAAAATAATTATGCTCAACTAATAGGAAATCCTAGCGCCTTTACCTTTCCCAAAGAGTCAGCACCAATTATTAATAATGGCAACCTGGCAGTCAAACCAGGAGAAAATATTACCTTGATGGCTGGGAGCGTAGTTAATAACGGCACTCTCAAAGCCCCTGGTGGCGAAATTCGCATTGCTGCGATACCAAATCAGTCAATGGTAAGAATTAGCAAAGAGGGGCATTTGCTGAGTTTAGAAGTACCCAGCGATCGCTTGTCAGATAGCAATAATGGGCAATCAATCAATCCCTTATCCTTACCAAAGATGCTTACCGGGGGAAGTGCTAAAGGTCATGCTACCGGAGTTACCGTTAATAAAAATGGGCAGTTGGTGCTAACCGGAGATGAAACTATAGTTCCCACTCCAGGATCAGTCGTCATTTCCGGTAAAATTGATACTTCGGCCACTCAAGTTACTGGCCGTTACATACCTCCTCTCGATCACCAGGGAGTGGGAGGAAAAGTCGAGATTTTAGGTGATCGAATCGCCCTCAACCGAGCTAATATTAATGTCTCCGGAGATGCAGGTGGTGGCACCGTCTATCTGGGCAATCATCAACTGAATTCAAACCCCACTTTTGCGCGAGAGAAGAACAGTCAAATCCATGTGAGTAGAGACTCAGTAATTTCTGCCGACGCTAATATCACTGGTGGAGGTGGAAAAGTAGCGATCGCCGGAGAACAAATTAATATATCTGGCCACATCAGCGCCCGTGGCAGTAATAATTTAGGAAAAGGGGGGTCTGTAGAAATTTCTGGTGGAGGCAATTTCAATGGCACAGTTGATGTCAGTGCAGATAATCATCATCTTGGGAATGTGCGACTGCACTCGGAGAATATTACTGTCAACTCAGAAACCAATTCGCAATATTCTGAAAATTCAGATGCAGAAAATCATCAGTTGACGCTTTCTGAAAACTCTCTGGAAAACATGACAAATAATGCAGATGTTGTTTTGTCAGCAAATAACGATATTAATATCAATAATTTATCGGATAATCAACTAAATTTGAATCCTGATAATTACAGAACTAAGACACCTCCAACTCAAGTTGAATTTGTAGCAGATAGTGACCGAAATCGAAGGGGTTCATTTGCCATAGATAACCGCACTTCTATTATAAATAGAAATAATTCATTAACTATTTCTGGCGAAAATGTAACATTGGGAAAAATCACCGGCAATGGTAGAGGAACAATTAACTTAATGAGCAATCAAATTAATTTTTCTAGGGGCATCAATGCTATTGATAATTCTGGCGGCACAGTTAACATTCGACCTAGATATACTACTCAAAATATGGTGATAACTGAAAATTATAACATTAATCATAATTTAGTAGAGACAACAGACTATCCTAGTGAATTAGCCGAACAAGAAAATACTAATACTACCCCTCCTACCCAGGCACAAATTGTCGATAATGAACCAGAAAAAAAGAGCCAAAATCTTAATCAAGAGCTGACATTAGATAATAAACAACCAACTATTATACCCCAGTCCAAAAACATAATTACTGCCACTTTAAACCGCAGAATATCCCCAGTAAAAATCGACAATATGCGTAGTCAAGCCTTTGCCAATGAATTAAAAATTAATATTGATAATTTTAAATATATAACTGAAAAAAGCATTAGAGAATCATTAAGCACCGTTGCAAATCAAACTAGTAAAACACCAGGAGTTATTTATATTGTATCTAATCCCGAATATCTAGAATTAATTTTGTTCACTGCTCAAGGTTCAGCAGTTTTTCAAAAAATAGAAACAGCAAATAATGAAGAATTTCGTGAACAAATGCGTAGTTTCATCGGAGGTGTCAGTCATCCTAGTCCTAACAATCCCCATAAATATTTAACAGCAGCACAAAAATTATATGAATGGTTAATTCTACCCTTAGAAGCAGAACTAGAAAAACGGCAAATAGATATGCTTATTTTCTCCCTAGACCCAGCCATGCGCAGTATTCCTTTTGCAGCTCTCCATGATGG
>JASJEE010000199.1 GCA_030064835.1 Microcoleaceae cyanobacterium MO_207.B10
TCTTAAGCCCCCCTTTCAAAGGGGGGTTTGGGGGGATTAAACTCCACTACATCTTTACCAGGAATAACTGATAACTTCTTCCAACTTGGAGAAACTTCTGCGGGATTTTGACAAATAACTGGCAACCAACTTGCACCAGGAAATTTATCTTCCATTACTTGTAATTTTTCCCTCGCTTCTCGCACGGAAATATATAGAGATTTACCATTAGTAAATAATTGCAGAAAATCCTGTAAAAATTTCTGGGCGACTACATCTGGAACTTCTTCTCGCATAACAATAATTGCCGGAATATGTAACTTAGCAAGTTGTCTGGCTAAACCTAATCCATCGCAAGAATTGAAAATTGCTAATTGTAGACCTTTCCTAATAGTTGTTGCCAGAGAATTTTCTAATTCCTCAATTGTCATTTTTGTTTCGTTTCCTAAATAAAAGTATCCGCTACTTCCGTCTGGCTTACTTTTACTATGACCAGAAAAACAAATAATATCCCAACCTTTTTCATCCCATAATTTTTCATCTAATTCTTGGCGACTTGGTTTGACTAAAGAGAAAATTTCGGCTTTGCTGGAGAGAGTAGACAAATATTTTTTATCTGCCTCAACGTTTATACCTTCATCATTTCCAAAAATTGCTAAGATGCGAATTTTTTCCCTAGCAATATTTAACTTTTCGACTCGGTTAGCTTCTGGCAAACCTATTGCAGTTTCAGCAAATTGATAATCTGAGAAAAAATTCCATAAGTGCCAGGGAAGTCGCTGCATTAAAATATCTTCAGATTTAATAATTAGCCTAACTTTATCTGAACGATTAAATCTAGTTCGTAGCTCCTTTTCTATTTCGTTAAAACTTAGAGTATTTAACCATTCATTCAGCAGAAGTCGCCACTCTTTCTCTAATTCCTGAATCTGAATAATTATTTTCTGAGCTTCTTTTTCCATATCTTTTTTAGAAAAATTTGTTGTCTGCTCTTTCTTCATTTTGATTCTAGGAAGGGAGCCTAAATTTCCATGGCATTTTCTGAATTGTTGATATTTTTGGCTCCAGTTTTGATAGAGTTGAGGAATTTCTGAATTTGCAGGTAATTTACCACTTAAAGAAATTGGCAAAGGATGATTGTCTAACCAAAAATTAGCTCTAATAACTGGAAAACCTGTGGCAAAACTTCCCCCTTCAAAATTGAGAGTCACCAAATAATTAGCAGCGGTTGATTTTTGAAAGATTTGCTCAACCAAATCTTTCATATTTTTATTTTGCTCTTCGGAACGATAATTTTGTTTCTTTATTTCTGCCAACTCTATCTGATACTTTCTCTCACTTTCCTGAATATTGTGATTTATCTGTCTTTTGGTTTCTTGTAATTCTTGCTGATACTTTTTCTCTAAAAATTGAACATTTTGCTCGTATATTTCCATAAAGTCTCGATGAATTTTTTCCTTCTTCTGAGTTTCTGGAGGTACATCGATTTTAATTACTACTACTCCATCACCTTTATTTTCCATCCCTCGAATTTTCATGGGGGTGTCTTCGTTTTCTATTTGTATTGTTTTGAAAGAAGACATAAAGGCGGTAAAATCTACTCCATTTCGGAATATTAAATCTACAGTATTTAAGACTTCTTTGAATAATTTTGTAAAGTCTCCTTCTTGGAAATATCCACTACTAGGGCGACGCTCTCTATCGTCTGTTTCTGGTTTGGCTTCTTCTAATAAATAGATATATTTTGATTCAACATTATCGAGGATAGTTGTATGGTCGATATTCCAACCTTCTAAACAAGTTCCTGACATTTGAGCGGTGGTAAAGTTAGTAGCTATTGCTAATGTTTCGGTTAAATTTGCGTTGTTTAAATTGGCAGCTTGTAGAGAAGCTTCTCCTAAGTCTGCTAGTTTTAAATTGGCGTTACTAAGGTCGGCACTTATAAGGTTTGCTCCTCTTAAGTTGGCACTTATAAATTCTTGGTCTTTTCCCCATCCAGTTATTAATAATTCTCTGACTTTTATATCTTCTAATATGGTTTTTTCGACTCTGGCAAATTTTAAATATTTAGTTTGTCGCCAGAATGTGCGAGTGGCATTAGCAAATCGAAAATTTGTGCTTTTAAGAATGGCGTGACTAAAGTCAGTATCGGTTAAATTAGCATTTTTAAAATTGGTGCCTCCTAAAGCTCCAATAGCAACAGCAAATTTAAGGATGAAAAGATTATTTTTGTCTTCATTTAATATATTTTTGGCGATATGTTTGGTTATTAAAATTAGACTGAGAGAAAGAGCAATAGCTAAAGCAGTTACTATCACTATAATAGGTATAGGTATTAGTTCAAAATTGTCTACCTTATTCCCAGTAATAATTCTTATAGCATAATTGTCTACCTCATTCTCAGTCAGAAGTCCTACAGCAATTGCAGCAACTATTCCTGCTCCTACTACTGCTATATCTCTTAACAATTTACCAGCAATAGTTTCAGCTAAAACTACTGCTAAAGCCAGGGTGAAAATCAAAACAAATATAGATGCTACAGACACAATAAAACTGATAATTATATTCACAAATATTTCCAAATTTGCCGTACCGTTATCGGCTACTTTATCAGCAATAATGCCAGGTCTGAAGGCTCTTAATCCTGAGAATAAATCAACAATCTGTTGAGGTGGATTTTCTGGTATTCCTAAAAAACTTAAATATTTAACAAAAAGACTATACCATTGTCTAAATTTTTCTGGACGCATACCCAATACTGTAAGTGTTGGAATTATTAGTATCATCAAAGGAATTACAGAAAATAAATATGCTACTGCTTTTTGAACTCCTTGACGAATAGTTACTACTAATAAACCAATATTGACAATTTCTAGAAAAATAAAAATAACTACATTGAACAGAAAAGTCGCTAGATTTGGGATGATATATTTGCCTTTTAGTTCTTCTACTACTTCTCCTACTAATTCTTCTAGTTTTTCTCCTTTAAAAACAAAATCTATGGGAATATCAACAGCAATAGTTGCCGCTATTCCTGCAATTATAGATAGGATAGCTGTCAGAATAAATAGTCTAATAACCTGAGATTTTGTTAATCCTGCTAAAGCATAATTGAAGTTAGCACCCGTGAGATTTGCTCCGGTAAAATCTGCTCCTCTTATATCTGCAAAAGAAAAGTCTTGATTAGTCAAATCTTGATTTTTAAAAGAACGACCTTGATAATTTTTGCGTGGTTGTTTTGATGAATGAATTAGCATTAGATACACTCCTGAAAGTTTAACTATTTTCGTGAAAATTTCCTGTAGGGGCGATTCGCGAATCGCCCCTACAACAATTGAATAATTACTCAGAGAATGAATGTTCCTCCCACCAATTTTCTAAATCTGTCAGACTGTTAAAATTTAAAAATACCTTGACCAAACTTTCTAAATTTGCCATTAGATTTCCCCCTGAAAGTTTAATGAAAAAATTTATTTACTACTCGCGAGCAAGATGCTCCCACTACAAACTGATAACTCTTAACTATTTTCCTCTAACCAATTTTCTAAATCTGTCAGACTATTAAAATTTAAAAATACCTTGACCAAACTTTCTAAATTTGTCAAAGGTAGAGTTTCTATACGACTTTTAATATCTTCAGAAACTTCTCCAAAACGTTGATTAATTAAAACCATAATTAGAGAAATTGCTTCTTTTTGACGACCTTTTACTTCACCTCTTGCTTCTCCTTGTTCTTCTGCATAAGCTATCCTTCCTCTTTCATCCTGCATTGCTATTGCGCGACTTTCAACTATGTCTAATTCTTCGGTACTCAGATTAATTTTATTGGCAATATTTAAAGCCTTTTCTATTTCCTCAACCTCCCCTAAATTCTCTGGAATACTATCCAGTCTGGTTGCCTCTTTCAGAAAATAAATCCATTTATCAGCCAAACTATTTAACTCCGACAAAGCCTTCTTAAATTTCGGCAATTCCACAAAAATTAACTGCAACTCTTCCTCTAGACATTCAAAATTTTTCTCCTTCTCCTGAAAGACAAATTTATTAATCACTTTCTCCGTCTTTTTGAACAGAATAAAATCTGTAATTGTCACTGCTATAGCTGGATTAAGTAACAAATAATCTTCTCCCGTTTCTAACTGGTTGGCATAAGCTTTAGCTAAGTTGTAAGCTACTCGTTTATTAAAGCCAGACATTCTAGCAACCTGCATTTCAATTACTACAATAGAACCATCTGCCAAAACTGCTTTAATATCCAAATAAGTATCTTTTAAACTGAGTAATTGACCAGGATTATAGGGATTAACAATTGTGAGAGATTGAATGACTTTTTCCCCTCCATAAATTATGGCATTGAGAAAACTAATTAAAATGTCTGTACTCTGTACCGAACCGAATATTTTTTTAAAGGCATAATCAATTTTCGGACTGATAAATTTCATGGTAATTTTTCTCCTTTGATAATCAATAATTTTTAAGTGTTATAAGAAACCGGGTTGATGAGAGGTAGATGTTAGTCTGGTGGCATTTAATATAAACGCGGTTTCTATTTTGACTAGGTTTCTAATTAAGAAACCAGGTTTATGGGAGGTAAATATTAGTCTTGTCAAATTTAATATAAACCCGGTTTCTATTTTTGCTGAAAACTCTTAACTATTTTCCTCTAACCAATTTTCTAAATCTGCCAAACTATTAAAATTTAAAAATACCTTGACCAAACTTTCTAAATTTGCCAAAGGTAAAGCTTCTATCTGACTTTTAATATGTTCAGACACTTCTCCAAAACGTTGAGTAATTAAAACCATAACTAGAAAAATTGTTTGTTTAATCCTTCCTTGCTCTTGCGCATAAATTATCCGCTCTTTTTCATCTTGCATTGCTCTTTCTAGACGCTCAACTGTTGACTGATAACTGAAAAAAGACATCATATATTCACTTTGCTGATGATAGATAGAAATTTTTTCCTCCTGACTAAGAGATTTTTCCCGATCCTTTTCAGTCAACTTATCTACTTCTTCCTGATAAAATTTCGTCAACTGCTGATGAATTTTTCCCTTACTCATCTCTTCAGGTACGCTAATTTTAATTACCGCTATTCCATCTCCCTTATTTTCAATACTTTGAATTGTCAAAGTAACTCCTTCATTTTCTTTTTGCACCTGTTGAAAAGCAGACATAAGAGCTTTCCTATTAATCCCATTACGGAAAATTAAATCTACAGTATGAAAATTTTCAGCAAATAAACTTGTAAAATCTCCCGGTGCAAAATTTCCACTACTAGGACGACGCTCTCTATCATTTGTTTGTGGTTTTTCCGACTCTAATAAATAGATATATTCCGACTCAACTTCATCCAAAATAGTCGTGTGATTAATATTCCAAGATTCTAAACAAACTCCTGTCATTTTTGCCTGGGTAAAATTAGTACCTATTGCCAAAACTTCTTTTAAATTTGCTCTATCTAAACAAGCACCTTCCAGAGCAGCTTCGCTCAAATCTGCTATTGTTAAATTGCTCCGAGTTAGGTCAGCATTTCTGAGATTTGCGCCTCGAAGATTCACACTTATATATTGTTGGTTTATACCATTTCCAGTTACTAACAATTCTCGAATTTTCGGGTCGATTAATATTGTGGTTCCGATTCTAGCAAATGTTAAATATTCGGCTTTGCGCCAGAGAGTATGAGTCACATTTGCTAATCTAAAATCTGTACTTTTTAGGCAGGCATTACTAAAGTTAGTATCGGTAAGATTAGCATTTTTAAAACTTGTTCCTCCTATGGCTCCAATAGCAACGGCAAGTCGGCGAATAGTTAGATTATTTTCGTCTTCTGCTAAGATTTTTTTAGCAATATAACTAGCTATTGAAATTAATAATATAGATAGAATAATTGCTATTAAATAAGTGCCAATACCTAAAACAACTCCCTTTGTAGGTTCCGAGCTAAATAAAAATGTTCCATAACGATCATCCATATTTCTTACGACACTTCCAGTAATAATAATCGTGAAAATTATCGACCAAAATATGACTGAATTTTTATGGTGTTTTTCTAATTTTATTTCAGCTAAAACTACTGCCAGACTCAGGGTGGTAATTAATACTAATATTGCTCCGACAGAAATAATTAGACTGACAATTATACTAACGACTATATTTACAGAATCAGCGTCGGTAAGTAGATTAGTTACTCCCTCAATAAGATTGCCACTTCGGAAAGCTTTTAACTCTTTTGAAAGTTGAATAATTTCCGGCGATGGAGGTCGATCGATTCCCAAAAATTTAAACAATTTTGAGAGATTTTTTTCATTCATAGCAAAAGCTGCTAATACGGGAACTATCAATATTATTAGGGGAATGCCAGAAAATAAATATACTAAAGTTTTTTTGATTCCTTGCCGAATTGTGACTAATAGTGAGCAAATGTTTATAAGTTCCAGGAGTAAAAAAATAAATAAACCGATGTGAATGGGAATAAGATTACTAGGTTTAGGAACAATAAATTTCAGAGGAATATAAACCGCTGTAAATGTGGCAAATGCTGAAGTTGCCGAAAGGAAAAAAATCAAAATAGAAAGTATGATTTTCCCAGGTTTTGTTAATCCTGCTAAAGCATAGCTGAAGTTAGCACCTGTGAGATTAGCATTTGTGAAATTTGTACCTCTAATATCCGAGTAGGAAAAATCTTCATAGGAGAGGTCTTGATTTTTAAAAGAACGACCTCGAAGGTTTCTGCGACGATAATTTTCTAGATAATTTTCCATGATTTTTTAAATAAGAAGGAAGAGGAAAGAAGGAAGAAGGAAGAAGTTTATTATTGTACTAGACTGACACACCTAAAAATGTAGGTTGGGTTGTAGCTTGCTTCTGCGTAGCAGTACGAGAGTGAAACCCAAAAAAAACTTACTATTGTTGGCTTTCGTTCCTCAACCCAACCTACGTCTAGCTTGAAAATGTGGATAAGTTTAAGTAACCCGGAAGACCTCTCCCCCAACCCCTCTCCTACAAGGAGAGGGGAGAGAAACTCTCCCAACGCGCTTCTGGGAAGGGGGTTGGGGGGTTAGGTTTTTTTCCCCACAATTTTAGCCTAGATAAATTACTATTAACTAGATAATTTCCCATGACTTTTTTTGGATAAATTCAATTTTGTAAAAATTTAGTATAAACCACTATTTACCAATAGATAATTGATAATTGCACTCAAAAATAATTATCAATTATAAATTAATGAAACATACTTATTCCAAACAAAAATATTCAGTAATTATTGCCTCTCCTAACGCTACAGCAACACTAAACTTTTCTCCTCTTTCAGCATACAATTGGAGCTGCATAAAATTATCCGCATCGCGAGATTCTACATCCATAACTACCTCCCCTTTTTCATCCATAACTATTAACTTAATTTCAGGTGATAAATAAGTTTTTTCCCCCATGGAATATACTTGAATTCTAATATTTGCTTCCTCAGTTTCCCACTCAGTTTCCGGTAACCAACTCACAACTAAACCAACCGACTCCTCAACCAGTCGCATTCCTAGATCGATCTTCTTACCCCGCGATATTCTAACTGAACGGGAAGAAAGATTTTCACTACTACGATAACTAGAAGAAATTTCCAGTTGTTCAACATTTAAAATTGACTCAACAGTTTCCCAACCAGTTTCAAATATTCCATCCAACCATTGCAGCAAATTTGTAGAAGTAGAAGTTTGGCGATCGCTTCCTAATCTTTCCTCATACAACATCCGCAATAAATTATGATTTTCTAACAACGCTCCCCACTTCTCAAACTCCACCTCCAACCGAGAATAATAACCAGGCGATCGCCCCAACTCTCTGACTAAAGCAGTCGCTTCATCTCCAGATAAACTCCCTACTGTTGCTACTTCTGGTTTTGGGAGTGGGCAAATTTCCTGCGCTACCCACATCACGTTTAAGTCTTCCGTCATAAATTCTTGTCCTAAATAATAGATGCGCTCGAATTCGTCATAGTCTGCTTCATTTTTTAGGTTTTGATAACTGGTGTAACCCCAAATTCTCATCCGATATTCTTCTGGTTCCACCAGTGCTGCCAAATAATAGTCACCCACCCAACTCGGTAAGTCTACCCACTCTTGAGGAATGGCAAATGTTTCTGTATCTATTTCTTCAGTTGGAATGAGAATAATTCGAGTTTCTCCGATAGTAATAGCACTACCATTTACCACTTCCCAAATTTGATTTAAACTTTCTAAGTTTGGCGATATTTGTGGTGTAGTTTCTGGTGGTTCATCTTCTGCTAAATATTTCATCATTATATTTAAACAGAGACGATTTAAAAAAGCATTCCACCGCGCTGCATCATTAGAATAGTTGGGTAATTCTTGCCTGACTTGTTCAATTTCTTCTGGATAAAATTCTAATATTAATTGGTCTGGAAATACTATTGTTAATTCATCTATTGTTAATGACATTTTTCGTTACTCCTGTTGTTTATAGCTATTAGCAGTCAGCAGTCAGCTATCAGCTTTTTTGATTTTTATATAACTGTTTGAGTCAGCGTTAAAAAATTAGGAATTATTTTTACAGCACTTTTCAGATTGATATAGTCATAACCAAAATTCAGTAGGGGCGTTTTCCTGCGGAATACTACACAAATAATAAGCAGCGAAATAGCCATTCGCCCCTACTAATGAAAACTCCTGTTAATTCCACATTGCATAAGGCGCGTCTTTCAACCATTCTTCTACAAAGCTAGCAATCTTATTACTTCCATAATTTGATAAAGAAAGAGCCATTTTTTCCTTTACCCATTCCTGTAAAAAAATCTCTAAGTTTTGCTTGACTATTTCAATGTCTCCAGCAATTTTTTGAGGAAAAACATTCAGCTTTTCTGCTACAATTTCCATTTCTAAGCCTTCACCATAATAGAGTCGCAGCATCAGAATTTTTTCCTGATGTTGCGCCAATAAATTTTCCTGTAATATCCGACCAAAATGCTGTTTAAAATAGTCTCTTAACCACTCTTTGAAAGGTTGATTTTGTTCTTTGATAATTCCTTCATTCGGACTGATTCCTAAATTTACTTGACTCCATTTTACCAAACCTTTTAATATATTTTGTTCGCTCCGTTTAATTTTTCGAGAGATTTGATATTGCTTTAAACCAAATATCTTAGTCATTTCGGTTTGTGAGATGTCTAAACCGTAAGATAGCTGGATTAATTTTTGACATTCTGGTGGTAATTTGGAAAATTCAAACAAACAAATTGAGATTATTTGCTGGTTCTCTTCTGTCTCTATTTCTTGCTCTTCAGGATTGAATACAAGAATTTCTGTTTCGTGACTGTTATTTTGTTCTGGTGAATTTATATCAACATCTTCAAAATTACAAATATAATCTCTTGCTACTTTAATGCAAGTACAAATTTTTTCTCTAATTAGTTGAAAATTATCTATTTCTTCTAGGCGATCGCTCTCACCTGAATCCTTACGTTTTTTGTTATATTCAGAACATTGGAAATTATAGTATTTTTGGATTTCTAACCACTGTTCTTGATTTGGTTCGGGTAACTTTCCCTTATTTTTTTCAGGTTGGCTACTGCGATAAATTGCTTTGTAGGATTTGACTGCGAAAACATAACTTTCAATTTCTTTTTTTGCCTTAATTCCTAACTTGATTTTCAGAGCTTCTTTTAACCTATTTTCACTCAAATATTTAGGTAAAGACCAAGTTGCATATTTACACAATTCTCTGCCTGAATAAGCTGTTTGTTTTACCTTGTTTTTTATTTGCAGTTTAGCCCAGGTACTCGGATTACTATCAGTAAAGTTATATTTTTCATAGATAATAATAGGTTGAGCTGCAACTTTTCTTGCTTCTTGAAAACAATCTAATTTGCTATATTTGAGTGGTTCTAGTTGCTGAGACAATTCCCCCCTTGCTAGCCAAAAGCAGGGTTCTTCTAAATATGCTGATAAGTGTTCTGCGTATAACTTAGTCTGATTATTTTTTTGCAGTTCTTTGACAAAAGTTTGGGCAAAATATTCTGCTGTTCCATCTGGATTAGATTCCAATATACTATTTATATTTTTAGCTAATTGAAATCTTGTTTGCAGATGACTTATTCTTATTCTCAGTCCTCTTGATTGTTCTTCTACATTCAAGAAAGTTGAAAATTTTTGTTTGATATTTCTGTTAATGCTCATATTTTTACTTTTGATATAGATGTAATTTTTGAGAAAGTTTTACTTTTATTCCTTATATTTTCCATCTTCCCTCCTCTGCCACTCTCCTACTCCCCTCTCTCCCCACACTTCCTCCTCTCCTCACACTCCCGATTAAAGGGGAGCAAGATGCTCCCACTCGTTCAAAAATGAATTTGGAGCGACAGTTTTAGGTTTTTTTTATCTAATTACGATTTATTTTTTTTCTATTACTCCATAAACCTAATCCTCCCACAAAAATTAATCCGCTAATTAATGTAGGTTCTGGTGTAGATGCACCTGCTTTATCTTGATTTTCTAAGTTACAATCAATCGCCAATTCTTGAGAATTTTGAGACATTTGAGTTAAAAATTGGGATAAATTAGAACCTCCATTTGTAGGGGCTTGGTCTACCAGACCTTCTTGGTTATTGTTAATAACAATACCCTTTGCAGGTAACTTTTCAGAAAAGCATAAGCTAATAATTAAGCTACCTAAAAATAATTGTAATAATTGGTTAATTTTCATTGATTTTTCCTCGTAAAATTATCTTGTTTATTTGTCAAGATTGAGTTGTTAGTCTGTGACATAGGCAGATACTTTCTATCGCAATATTTATGGAACGATCTAAAGTCTGCCCATACTGGTTTCATGTTCCAAAATAGAACAAGAAATTTTATACTTTGGAACGCGGGGGGGTTATAAAAAGAAGGGGATAATAAATAGTAAGTTTTTCGGTATTTCATCTTAAATTTAATTTCAAAAAAATGGGAATATTTTACTTATCCAATTAGCAGCCAACCACAACATATAACTCAAAACCAACATCGTATAAAGAATACTAAGAGGAGCATAAATAGCTAAAATTGTTTGGTCAGATGTTTTTTCTGGTGAAGGTTGACGGCGTAATAAATCCAAATAAAATTCAAGCGATCGCTTCCTTAAATTATTAATTCCTGTCATTGCTACTAACAAATAATAACCATCAAAAGCATTTAAAGGATTGAGGTTTAACACTACTGTTACTAAAGCAGCACTCATTAACAAATAACTATTTTGTTGCAACAAACTCTGGGGAGGAGATGCTAATAATAACCATACTGCCAATGCCCAAATTACAATTTGAACTATTACTCCTGCTGCTACAACTAAAACTCTTTGTTTCCGTTTTACTAAACAGTATTGGTCTGAAGTATTTGTGTACATTCCGGGGATAAAACACATAAACAATAAACCAATCTCCGGTACAATACCACCGAAATATTTCAGAGTAAAAGCATGACCCAACTCATGGAGAAAAACTACCAACATAGTCGCAAAACCTAACTTTAATAAATTAATCGGAGCTACCGTAAAATCTCCCCATACTTCTTGATGAGCAGAAACAATATCTGTGGCATAAGCTAACCATAAAAACAATGTTTGACCCAGGAAAAAACAGAGGAAAAAACCAAAACCTGCTGTCCAAATCCAACGAAACTTATCTATATGTTTTGCTAACCATTGGTCTGGTTGAAACAAAGGAATTTTGAAGAAAAGTATTTGTCGGAAAGAGAATTTTTGCGGTGGTGGTTCCGTTCCTTCTAACATTCCTGTCGCTGCCAATTTTTGCAATATTTGTTGAATATCTTGGAGAGTTATATCGTATCTATTGGCAATAGCAGTGATTGGTTTTTTGCCTAACTGAGAAATGACATTTTTATCAATATTATCTACTTGGATAAAAGTTGGATATTCGGGGTTGCGTAATATCCAATAACCGTCTGGATGTTGAATCCAATGCACCTTTGATTTGAGTTGCATAAACTTTTTAAGACAATCTGCAAATATTGTTTAATCTTGTATTTTTTTGATTGACAATTAAATCCGTAAAGTAATGAGAGTATCTTGATCCTATTGATAAATTGAACCGAAATATATAAATTTTTTCTGTAGGGGCAAATAGCTCTTTACCCCTACAATGCTATCAACATTATCAAAAAAGAAAGATGGATATTTGAGAAGAATAATTCATAGTTTATATCATAATTCAGTAAAAAGAAACATTTTAAACGGTAATTTTTGTAAAAATTTGATGAAGCAAAATTTTTTATAGCAATTTTAGGAAATAAGTGCATAAATTTTGCTCCTCTAGATAAAGGTATTTATAACGGTGATTTTTGTGAATATTCGATGAAGCAAAATTTTTTTTCGTAATTTTAGGGAATAAGTGCATAAATTTTACTCCTCTAGATAAAGGTATTTATAAAAGCGCAAACAAAGACTATATATAGGAGTTATTCAAAATGTTATCTTGTTTCATTAACTTAAATAATAGCTATAAATTCTTTGCTTTAGTAGCGAGTATTATTCTTCCGCTCGCGGTTGTTTGTCCATCTACAGCAACAACTTTTGCTGTTATGGATATCCCTGAAACCGAAAATTTACTATTGAGTCCACAACCAGAGGAAGATGCAGATGAAGAACCTGGAAAAACTATTCCTCCAAATTAGAAATATTAATAGTATTGTTTTGCGATCCCCCCTAACCCCCATTTTTAAGGGGGGATGTTCTCTAGTCTCCTCCTTAAAAAAGCTCGGATGTTCTCTAGTCTCCCCCTTTCCAAGGGGGACGGAAGGGGGATTGACTTTCTAACTATTATCATTTCCACCTCCTGTATCTAATACTCATATTCCTGTGGTGCCTCATTCAAAGCGTACTGCCGAAACTTTTGCCATATATCTCGTGCTTCCTCTGTATTACCCCTGGCTTCTAATAACCTTGCCAGTAACTTGTAGGCGATCGCACGGGTGTTCATTAATTCAATGGCCTCCCGCAAGTAAGTTTCTGCTTCTGGATAACGTTCTTGTTCAAGTAAAGCCCAACCCATATTTTTGAGCAAAGCATAGCGCAGGGGTGGATCGGTTTGAGCTTTCTTTTTCTGGAAAGCTTTTTCGAGTAGAGTAATAGCTTCTGAGTATTGTTTGCCTTGAATATAAAGTCGAGCTAGGTTGCTATAAGCTTCGGAAATTCCGTCTGCAATTTGATATTCTCTCCGTGCTTTGTCAAGTTGGTGCAGTTTTTCATAGGTTGCGCCCAGGTTATAATGCCCTCTTTTGAAATCTGGTTTTAACAGCAAAGCGCATTGCAAGTAAAACCTCGCGAG
>JASJEE010000200.1 GCA_030064835.1 Microcoleaceae cyanobacterium MO_207.B10
TCTTCACTTCTTAATTCTGATTCCTGACTTTTTACTTCAGAATTGACTTCTTCTTCACTTCTTAATTCTGATTCCTGACTTTTTACTTCAGAATTGACTTCTTCTTCACTTTTGACTTTTGAATTTTGAATTTTTACTTCAGAATTGACTTCCTCTTCACTTCTTAATTCTGATTCCTGACTTTTTACTTCAGAATTGACTCCTTCTTTACTTTTGAATTTTGAATTTTTACTTTTTACTTCAAAATTGACTTCTTCTTTACTTTTGAATTTTGAATTTTTACTTTTTAATTCTTCACTCCTGACTCCTGACTCCTGACTCCTGACTTCTTCTTTTGTTCTGACTCCTGACTCCTGACTCCTGACTCCTTCTTCAAAGCGATAGATCAGTTTATTAATTTCTCCCTGATTATAACTGAGATTAATTTCATGTTTTTTCCCTTTCGGTCCGACTACTAAAGGTCTAGGAGAATTTTTTAATTGTTGACCTGTTTCTGTTATTTTGACACTAACTTCAACTAACCCATTGCTATGTAAAGAAGGCGGAATTTTATGAGCAAAAGCATGATATCCGTGAGTATCAAAAGCCTCCGCTAAATCTTGACGATATTTATTCGCGACTAAAGTTCCGACTAAATTATTACCGACAAAAATATCCAGAAATACAACCTTATCAGCATCTTTTTTATGTCTCGCCCAACCAGAAACATAGTCAATAGTTGCATAATCAAGACAACCTTCAAACTCTGTTTCTCCTAATATACTTAAATTACTAATTTCCCCTGTTTCCAGAACTTTTTGAAACGATAAAACTTCCTCTAATTTTTTCTTAGCTCTAGAAAAATAAGGGTCTATTTCCAAAGCACGACGATAACAACCTATTGCTTCACTTAATGGATTTTTTTTCGTCTTTGCTTCCCCTAACTGAAAATGAAACTTTGCCGAATTAGGTCTTAATTCTACAGCCTTAGCATAAGCAGCGTTCGCCTCATCCCATCTGCCTAATCTTGACATAACTTCCCCAAGATGGTATTTAACGTCAGGAGACTTAGGGTTAAGTTGACTAGCCTTCGTATAAGCAGCCACCGCTTCATCCCACTTTTTCAGTTGAGCCAAACTTTCTCCCAAAACATGATAAACTGCTGCCGACTCAGGATTAATTTCTACTGCCCGACGATAACTGGTGACAGCTTCATCCCACCGTTTTAGTCTACTTAAAGTATGACCTAACTGATGGTGAACCTCCGCTGTATTAATACCCAACTCAATAGCTTGCCGATAACTGACAATAGCATCATCAAATTTTTGTTGCTGCACCAAAGCTAAAGCCAGATTATGGTAAACTTCTGGCAACCTGGAATTAAGTTCTAGACCGTAGCGATAATTAACAATAGCCTCATCCCACTTTTTTTGTGAGGCATAACTTTCCCCTAAATAGCCATATACCTCAGCTAAATTAGGATTAAGCTCTATGGCACGTTCAAAAGAAGCGATCGCCTCGTCCCACTGTTTAATATTACTCAAAGCTTGGCCTAAGTCCCCGTGAATTTCAGCTAAGTTAGGATTAAGTTCTATTGCTTGGCGCAACACTGCTACTGCCCAATCATTTTGCTTTAATTGAATCAAAGCATGACCTAACTGATGATAAACATCTGGAGAGTTTGGTTGTAATTCAGCAGCTTTGCGGTAAGCAACTACAGCTTCCTCCCATTGTTGGAGTTGGCAGAGAGCATATCCTAGATAATGATAAACCTCTGGAGAGTTGGCCTGAAGTTCCGTCACTTTGCGGTAAGCTGCTGCTGCTTCCTCCCACTTTTGCTGTTGAGCTAGAGCATATCCTAAGTGGTGATAAACATCTGGGGAGTTGGGCTGAAGTTCGATTACTTGACGATAAGCCGAGATAGCTTCTTCCCATTGTTGCTTTTGGGTTAGAGCATATCCAAATTGATGATAAATAACAGGAGAATTTGGTTGAAGTTCAATTGCTTGGCGATAAGCATTAATAGCCTCATCCCACCGATGCAATTTTGCCAAGACTTCCCCATAATGATGATAAACTGTAGCAGAATTAGGAATTATTTGACAAGCCTTTAAATAAATTTCGGCAGCTTGATGGAAATCTCCCTGTTTTGTCAAAGCCATTCCTAACTTTTGATACCCTTCCCAGAAACCAGGGTCAATTTCAATTGCTTTTCGATAACAGATTATTCCTTCTTCAATCTGACCTTGTTTTTCTAAAGCTACTCCTAAGTTTTGATGGGCAATACTAGAGTCAGGTTCTAGAGATATAGCCTTTTGGAAATTAGCGATCGCTTCGTAGAGTAACCCTTTCTGGACTAAAGCTGCTCCTAAACTAATGTAAAATTCTGAGAAATTAGGATTAATCTTAATGGCCTGGGAAAAAGAGGCGATCGCTTGTTCCAGATTACCTTGATTAACTAGGACCTTTCCTAAACTATGATGAGACAATGCGGAAGTAGGTTTGAATTCTATCGCTTTTTGATAGACTGTAGCTGCTTCTCCCCACTTACCTATTTTCGTGAGAACATCCCCTAGAGTTTGGTAATACAAGGCCAAGTTAGGATTAAGTTCTATTGCTTTTTTGTAAAGAGCGATCGCTTCGTTTGTCTTTTTTTGCCTTATAGCATGGTTAGCTTGTTGAAAGTATTGGGCTGCAGTTGCAGAAGTTATTGGCAACGAGTTACTCATACTTGTCTTGATTTGAGATTATTAACTTGGTAGGACATTAGGTGACAAATTTAAGATACTATAGGTAGCTGTATTTGATTATTTTGGCGTAGCTCAGATTTCATTTTGAGGGTTTTCCATAATCAATAATTATTAGAATGTAGTTCTATTGCTTTGGAATAGGCAACAATTATCAAGTAAACTTTACCTGATTTTTGTCATTAATTCCAGAAATATTATCAACTTTTTATGACACTGTATATCAAATACAAATTATTGAATTAAAGATAATATCTAAAAATATAGAGAGGTTTCATAATATCAAGATGACTTTACCTAGTTTTATTATTATAGGGGCTCAAAAATGTGGTACAACTTCTTTGTATAACTATATGATAGAGCATCCACAAATTTTGCCAGCATCAATGAAAGAATTGCATTTTTTTAACTGGCGTTCCAAACTGGGAAACAGACAAACAGCAGAAGGAGTAGATTGGTATTTATCTCAGTTTCCTAAAATTGATAGTGAAAAAGATTTCATTACTGGTGAAGCTACACCAGATTATTTACTCGATCCATATACTCCTCATAAAATGTTTAAGTTATTACCAAATGTGAAACTGATTGTAATTTTGAGAAATCCTGTAGATAGAGCTATATCTCAATATTATCATAATCGAAGTATAAAGAAAAGAATGATGGAGCCGTTATCTTTTATCAAAGCTATTGAAAAAGAACCAGAAAGGATAAACAATGAAAAGTCAAAGCTGATGTTAGATGAAAATTATAGAAGTTTATTCCATAGAAAATATAGTTATCTAGAAAGAGGGCTTTATATTGAACAATTAGAAAGATGGATGAGTATATTTGCGAGAGAAAATTTCTTGATTTTGAAGAGCGAAGATTTTTTTAAAAATCGAGATTCTACATTGAGACAAGTATTTAATTTTTTGGGTTTACCTCATCATCAGGTAACCAATAAGACAAAATATAATGAACTTAATTCTAAGCCATTTTATAAGCCAATAGGTCAAAAGATTCGCTCTGATTTAGCCACATACTTTAAACCTTATAATCAAAAATTAGAAGAGTATTTGGGGATGAAATTTAATTGGGATATAAATGCTGAAAAAAAGCCCAAGCAATCCAATAATTTAGTAGAAAATAAACATCTATCACTATCTGAATTAAAACATAAGTTAGATAAGTATCAGTCTCAGCTAAAGCAAATAAAGTCAAAACTAGACGAAAGCTCGATTTAACTTATCTGATAGAAATTCCCATACTGATGAAGTATGTTCAGCATTTGTTTCTATATAGCAATCCTAAATTAGTTGTGACAAATTTAAGAATAATAAATATCATCTATAATGCTTGTTAATTCTGAATCCTGGCTTCGGCATTATGATTTTTAACTACTACTAAAATATTACGACCTAAATAGGATTGCTATAGTAATTCCTATACTGATAAGGTAATCTCATTCGCTGGTTTCAGGGAACACCGGCTCTGCTCTGGGAAGAGAATAGAAATCAAGATAACTGTACATCATTTATCTGGGAAAGGCTATATTAAGCGATGATTATTAATTTTGGTATGCAGCACCTATCTAAAATTTATACCCTAATTTATCAAGAAATAAAAAAATTAAGACTTGGGTTCAAAACATTAAAAAAAGACTGAATTATTCAGAAGTTTTTAGCATCATCAATCTAGCCGGTTAATCTCAATGAATATTATGGAAAAAAGTCGCCTTTTTCAAATACAGAATGCAATTGTAAAACCAATTAAAATTCAAGGTGGTAAGTGGGTGGGAGGCGTTGTATTTCCTGATAATATGCCAGGAATATTCCGTCATCGACGTTATGATCCCCTAAATCAAACAAGGTACAAAGACGTATTAATAAAAGTTAATCAATACAATCATGTAGGCGATCGCATTAATAATTTAAAATTCTATCCAGGCAGTTATATTTATGGAGGTCCTTTTCATCTACACTTTGGACACGCTTTAACTGAAAGTATTCATCGTCTGTGGGGATTCAATAGTAATATCCATGATGGTATTGTTTTTGCTGTATCAGTACGACCAAATACCAAGGGTATTAAATATACTCCTCAATCGAAGTAATCAACCTTACTATCCACATATATATAGTAAATGTCGTAACTATATTGTAGCTGGAAATTCTGACAATATCTTAACATTGGGAATTGGCAGAAAAAAATGCAGAAAAATGCCGGTAAACAAACATCCATACCAAGTCGTTGAATCCCTGAGAAACCATGATTTTGCCAGACTCAAAGACTGGGATGAAGAAAAGTTTTTTTCTCAGGAAAGATGCGATATTATCACATATATATATCGGGTACATACAAAATTAAAACAACCCGAACCCACCCGTTATTTAGAGATTTTAGAAGGATATTTACAGGTGCGTACAAACCCAAATAAAAATTCAAATTCTGAGACTAATAATCAAAGTATGGTCTGCAAAAGTCGGAGCGATCGCCTCAACAAACTGGCTACAATTAATCAATCATCTAACTATCTAGAAATTGGGGTGTCTAAGGGTGTGACTTTCAATGCGATTAATATCAAAAAGAAGGTAGCTGTCGATCCAAAGTTCAGATTCAAAACCAATAAATATGCCACTGAAAATATAGTTTTTCTCGAAATTACTAGTGATGAATTTTTCAGACATCATGCCAAAGGGTTTCCGCCATTCGATCTAATTTACTTAGATGGTTTGCATACATTTGAACAAACTTTTCGTGACTTTTGTGCTTCTATTTCTTTGGCTCATCACAAAACTATTTGGTTAATTGATGATACTTATCCCGGAAGTTATGCTCAAGCTCAGTCATCACTTCAGCACTGTGCAAAGTTAAAGCGAATTTCTCAAGAGAAAGGTGGTGGTTGGATGGGTGACGTGTTTAAGGTTGTTGCTGCTATCCATGATTTTTTTCCCCAGTTTAGTTTTGCGACTTTCCCAGACCATGGACAAACAGTTGTCTGGAATCAGTGGAGAGGAGATTTTGAACCCTTATGGAATTCTTTAGAAACTATCAGTCGGCTGGAGTATTTGGATTTTGTGGAACTACAAGGAACATTATTTAAAAGACAGCCATACGAGGAGATTTTTCAAAGCATTAAATTAGCTCTGAGTACATAAGCAAAAAGTTGGCTTTTACCAGTGGGAGATTAATGGTATGATAATTAATAAAAAGCCAGGAGAAAGAGCTGAACTGAAATATCTTAAATGTTAATCAAATCATATTCATAAAAACTGGAAATAGACTAAATGATTTGTATAATTAGGATATTTTCCCAGGGAGTAAGAGTGTTCCTGGTATTTTACACAACTCAAAGTGGATGAAGAGGCAAATATTCTCAAACATACACTATGATATCCCTATTCCCTCTCACCAAATAAACATACCTAATATTAGACCTCTGGTGGAAAAGAGGGAGTAGGGAGTAGGGAGAAATAATTGATTATTTCTACTTGATAATTGATTTGATTTTTTCTTATCGAAGATGTCTATTGGATACTCCATAGCAATTTTCAGATTTATCTCTATAGATACTTGCTCATAAAAATTCAGTTAAAAATATAGTAATTATCAAATGCCTAATCAAGGTCAAAACAAAAAAAAAATAACAGAAGCAACAGCACAAGCAAAAGTAAAAATTACAGATATCAGCTTGTTTGAAATTGATTCCCAACATCTATGGGGATGCCATATAGGTAGACCACAAAGGGGAGAAAAAATTGATTCCGGCAATAATGAAATAACAATTGCGGGTTGGGTTTTAGGGAAAAGCTCTCGCGCAGTAGCAGTAGAAATAATCAGTGAAGGAAATATTCTCCAAACAGTATCTATTGATAAACAACGTCCTGGAGTAGCTAAGGCTTTTCCCAGTGTCGAAAAAGCTAAAAATAGTGGTTTTTCTACAAAAGTGGGAGTTCCCCAAAAGGTATCAGGGTGGGAAATGCTTCTCCAAGCAATCCTAGAAGATGAAAGCCGTATTCCTATAGGCGAAATCCGAATGGATCTAATGTCGCTCCCTCCTATCCGGCGAGTGTATATCAGAGGCTGTGCCCGTTCAGGAAACACATTAATGATGTATCTGTGTGGGACTGGTTTCAAAAATAGTTATATTCTTGAGCCAGAGCAAGTGCCTTTTCCAGAAGTAAGCCCACCAGACAAAATTACATTTGGTAAGCTACCTCGTCCTGGAAGAAGGGGAAAAAAGCCACGGATTAGAGCAGATAATTTTTTGGCAGCAGAAGATGCAGCAATCATTTTTATGATGCGTGACCCCAGGGATATACTTTTATCAGAGCATGGCATGAGACCAGGTAGACCTTTTCATCAAAGCCCGGATTTATGGATTAAAAATGCTTTATTTTTTCAAAACTTGGAGCATAATCCCAGGTTAGTATTGGTCAAGTATGAAGACCTATTAACTAAGCCGAATGAAATTCAAGAAAAAATTGCCACTGCCTTGGGATTAGAGATTGCCATCCCATTTTCCGAGTGCTGGAAACATTTTCAGCCAAATCAAAGTAATATCAAAGCCCTCAATGGTGTCAGACCGCTGGATCAAAGTAGCATCGGTAAGTGGAAACAAGACTCAGATCAAAGAGAATATATTAACAATCAGCTTAGGGACTGGCCAGACATTTTCCCTCTAATGAAACATTTTGGATATGAGCCTGAAGATATGGTAGACAACTTGAATCAAACTGCATTAGCCCAGACTACGGAAATAATACAACCACCGACAGTTGAAACTTCAGATACTCCCACGAGCAAAAAGTGGAAGTTAAGTGTATGTGCAATTATGAAAAATGAGGGACACTATCTAGTAGAGTGGTTAGAATTTCATAAGTTAGTGGGCGTAGAAAGGTTTTATCTATACAACAATAACAGTACCGATAATACCCTTGATATTTTAGATGCCTATACGGAAAGGGGCGAAGTTATTTTGCATGATTGGCCATTGCAAGAAAATCAACAGAGCGAGGCTTATACTCACTGTTTAGAACACTACAAAACAGAAACGGAATGGATAGCATTTATAGATTTGGATGAATTTTTGTTCCCTACAGAAAAGAATAATTTACAGGAAGTATTAGAAGAGTTTGTTGAGTATCCAGGAATAGGAGTAAATTGGTTGAACTTTGGTCCATCAGGACATGAAAAACAACCGAAAGGGTTACAAATAGAAAATTATACTAGGCGCTCCAAAGCAAGTTTTCCTGGGAATAAACATATTAAATCTATTGTTAGACCAGAAAAAACTATTGCTCCTTTAAATCCTCATCAATTTTCTTACATAGATGGGTTATTAGCAGTTGCGGAAAATTACCAAGAGATAAATGGATTTAAGACTGAGATACATTCAGTTGAAAAACTACGCATAAATCATTACACTACTCGCTCTAAAGAAGAGAGTAGAAAAAAAATGATGCGAGGTACAATATATGATAATAAACAAAAGCAAAAATGGTCTTTTTATGAAGCTAGACATAAAATGTTTGATGTAGAAGAAGATTTAACTATTCAAAGGTTTTTACCTGATGTTAAAAAGAAGACTGCTGCTAAAAATAAAGCAGAAATAATTACCTCAAATTCAACAATTATTAAAATTATCAATGTTAAATATTTGGAACCAGTTTCCGAGTCTTTATTAGATTTCCAGCTCAATCAGCCAGCTAAGGGAGCAAAAATCAATACATACAGTATAGAAATTGCTGGTTGGGTTTTAGGAAAAAATTCTCCTGTAGAGATTCTCAGATTAATTAATCAAGGTAAAGTTATCCGCAAAGTTGCTGTTAATAGGAACACGCCAGAGGTAGGAAAACTATATCCTGAAAATCAGCAAGCAAAACATTGTGGTTTTTCCACAGCAGTGGGATTAACAGGATTACCACTAAAATCAGAAATAATTGTCGAAGCTATATTACCAAACAAGACTCAAATTCCCATAGCAATAATAGAATTTCAACGCTTAACTTCCCTGACTTCCAGTTATCAACCAACTTTACAACCACTAGCATTAACCTGCTTAGGGCGTTCAGGAACAACTTGGTTGATGAAATTGCTATCAGAACATCCAAATATTATTGTTAGTGGAGGTTATCCTTATGAAACATTATCTGCTCAATATTGGATACATTTATTTAAAGTTATTTCAGAGCCAGCTAATTCATTAGAATCTACTCCTAAATTACACTATTTTGCTAATAAATCAAATTGGATTGGTCATCATCCTTTTTATGAAATTTCTGATAATTATGAGAAATTTTCATGGTTTGGAGTAGACTACACAAAACAAGTAGCAACTTTCTGCCAAGAAAGCATAGATAAATATTATCAAAATATCGCTCAAACTCAAGGAAAAACTGTTTCTTTACCATCAGAAAAAATCACCTATTTTGCTGAGAAATATCATGCTAATTTTCCTCACATTTTGCAAAATTTATCGGAATTATATGCGGATTTTAGAGAAATAATTCTGGTTAGAGACTTCCGAGATGTTCTTTGTTCAATGCTGGCTTTTAATGCCAAAAGAAACAAAGATGGTTTTGGCATTAAAAGTTCTCAGAAACCGGAAGACTTTGTATCCGAATTTGGCAAAAATTCTGTTATGCCTCTTTTAGACAGATGGCGCAAATATTCTTCACAAGTCCACTTGTTACGCTATGAAGATTTAATTCAGTTTCCAGTAGAAACATTGAGTGCCACATTTGAGTATTTGGAATTAGACAATTCATCAGAAGTAATTACTAAAATTCTGGAAAAAGTCTCTCAAGATACTACTCAGCTAGAAAGACACAAAACTAGTTCTAATCCTGAAGCTTCTATTGGACGATGGCAACAGGAGTTAAGTCCTGAATTAAAAGCTGTATGTAATCATGTATTTGCAGAAGTATTATCAGAATTTGGTTACACTGAAAAGACCGATATTCAGGTCACTAGAATCCCAAATATTAAACCAGAAATACCTCAGAAAAAGACAGAACCTGTTCAAACATTAATTGTGCCAGTAGAAACAGGAGAAAATACAAAATGTTTGGCAACATTAGGAAAGATAGATAAAGTTTTGATTGAAAATCAATTCTTACAAATAACTGGTTGGGTGTTTTTCTTAAATTCGATGCCAGTAGAAGGTTTTAAGGTTTCTATTAATAATATTCAAGTAGATAATATTGAACAAACATTTTGCTTGCCTAGTCCTGGTGTCAAAAAGCATCATCCACGAGTAAAAGGTGCAGCTAAAGCTAGATTTAAGTTGACAATACGTCTAAATAAAGACCAGATTGAACAGTACAAAAACTGCTTAGTTATTTTAACTCCGAAAAGTCAAGGATTAGAAGGAGGTGTTTTGATTGAGGTATTAAATCCTAATTTAAAAATTTTTCTAGGTGATGACATCAACAAATCCAAAACAATGCTTCGTCAACTTAGTTATACTTCCTTGAAATGGTTAGGATATTTAATTCAAAGAATAGGTCTCAAACCTACAGATAGTATTATGGATTTAGGTTATGGCTTAGATAACATTGCCTATGGTTTAGTTTATTACTTAACATCTCAAGCTCGTTATGAAGGTCTTGACTTTTCAGAGACAGTAATTAAATGGGCACAACAAGAAATTACTTCCAAGAAGCCTAACTTTAATTTTCAATACCAGGACATTTATCATCCTATTTACAATTCCCAGGGAACTGTGCCGATTACAGATTATATATTACCCTATCCAGAAGCTAGTTTTGATGTGATTTGTATTAGCAATCTTTTTTATCATTTGTCTAGTATTGATATACGTCATTGTCTCCAGCAAATTCAGCGAGTTTTAAAAGTTTCAGGAAAGTGTTTATTTGCCTGCTTTTTAATCAATTCTGAATCTCAAAAATTAATTGCCAATCACAAAAGTTCTCAGGATTTAGTCCATGAGATAGAAGGTGGTTTCTGTTTAGATCCAGAGCTGCCAGAAAAAACAATAGGTTTTCAAGAGTCTCTCGTAATGGATTGGATAGAGGAGAGTGGCTTAACTATTGTAGACAAATATTATGGTTCATGGTGTGAGCGTAAATCTTTTACTTATCAAGATTTGGTAATTGTAGAAAAAAAAACTCAATTTAAATCAAAACGTCAGACTTATAAAACTTTCCTAGCAAAATACAAGTCTAAGTTCGAAAAAATTCAGTTATAAGTTGATTTATAAAAATCTCTAATCAACCATAGTTAAACAGAATATTAGTTTAAATACTCAGATAAAAAATGAGTCAAATTAACGAAAATAATGCACTAAAGCCAGCAAAATTAGAACTAATTTCTATTCATATACCCAAAACTGCTGGCACGACATTTAAACAAGTTCTAAGACAAATTTATAATCCAGATGAAATTTTCTTTGACTATCCTCATAAAGGTAATTTACGTCATAAAATGTTGATTAAACCTAAACCCGAAGTCAAAGTAATTCATGGTCATTTTGCAGCAGATAAATATGATAAAAATTTTCCAGACATCAAAAAAGTTATTTGGCTAAGACACCCAATTAAGCGGTTGATTTCTCTTTACTTCTTTTGGATAACTTGGCAAATATTAGTGGAAAATGATAGCCAAGAATTAGAAAATTCAGAAAAGGCAAATCTGAGTTTTATAGAATTTGCAGAACAACCAGAGATGCAGAATTTAATTAAATCAAAATTTGTGCAAGCCAAAGATTTAAAAAACTTTTATTTTGTCGGTATTCAGGAGTTTTTTAGAGAAGATTTACAAGAACTAAAATTCATGTTAAATTGGCCAGAATATGAATTGGAAGTTCAAAATACTAATCCCTATCCGGAGTATAAGTCGTTATTAGAAGAAGTACTATCTAATCAAGAAATTATTGATAGAATATCAGCCATAAATCAAGAAGATATAGAAATTTATCAACAGGCATTAAATCTAAGAGAAAACAGGATAAAGAAATCGAAAACAAGAAACTATACTTTACTCAAACAATCATCAGTTCCTCTAATAAACAATATTCAAAAAAGAACAAAAGCAAAGCCTTTAGTTACTTGGGGTTCTATCGATAAAGTAGTAATTAAAAATCAAGTATTACGTTTATCTGGTTGGGTTGCTTCCTTAGATTCTGGTATGGTGGAAGGCTTTAAGGTTTTTATTGGCAATCAAATATTTAGTTTCTTTGAACAAAATCTCGGTATACCCAGTCCTGATGTTGAAAAAGTACACCCTGGTTTATCTGGTGCAAGTCATGCCAGGTTCCGTCTCAAAATACTTTTAAATCAACAGCAAATTAATCAACTAAAGCATTTATTAATTACTTTAACTCCTCAGTTTCAAGGTGGTGAGGGTATAGTTATTTTGAAAGTATTAGCACCAATTTTGCCATTGCCTCCAGCGGAATATATCAAAACATTTGGTGAAGATAACAGCGGTCAATTTATTCGTATGTCGTTTAAATTATTAGGAGATTTGATTCAGAGATTAGGTTTGCAACCAACAGACCACATTCTTGATGTTGGTTGTAATTTTGGTAAAATTGCTTATGCCTTAGTTCACTATTTACAACCTTCTGGTCGTTATGAGGGTTTTGATATAGTAAAAAACTTCATTTCCTGGACTCAACAGGAAATTACTACTCGTAAACCTAATTTTAACTTTAATTGGCATAATATTTATCACCCTTTGTATAACCCCATTGGAAAAATTTTAGTAAGTAATTTTGTTTTTCCTTATCCTGATGAAAGTTTTAATTGTGTGTGTATTCCACATTTATTTACTCATTTACAAGGTCTGGAAGTTTGTCATTATCTTGATGAAATATATCGAGTGTTGCAACCAGGAGGGAGATGTTTATTAATTTGTTTTTTAGTCAATTCGGAATCAGAAAATTTACTTGCTCAAGGCAAAAGTTATCAAAAACTTATCTATGAAATGGAGGATGGTTTGACAAAAGATATTGATTTACCCGAAAAAGGGATTGGCTTTAGGGAAACCTTTCTATTAAAGTGGATAGAGGCAAGAGGTTTTAATATTCTGGAAAAATCTTATGGCTCATGGTGTGGTCGTACTTCTTCTATTCGAGAAGATTTGTTGGTTTTGGAAAAAAATGTGTCGAAGCTTGTTCAACAATGAATAATTAATTATTCATTATTCATTATTAACAATTACCTCTTTTTGAAAAGAAGAGAATTGATGCTTAAGAAAAATTTTTTCTTATTTCCCCTATCCAAGGGTGGCAAGAGACCATAATTTTTCACTAATATCCTAGAAAGTTTTAATTTATAAATCAGGGCTTGCTGATTAAATATTAAAGGATTGACAGATAAAGGTTTGAGGAATTTTCAGCCCGGAAAAAGTACCAGATGTTAGGTTAATAGAGTGAAAAAAGTGAGCATTTTGGGGTAAATATAGCAGAAAAATCACTCTTGGTATTCTGTTGAGCAACTTCTTGATAACTCCTATTTCTCCCAGGGCTATTTCGTTCTAATTTCTGACTTTTTGTGCAAACCACGAAAATATGCCTTTTCAAGGATTGAAGTTTAGAGCAACCAATATCTAAAAGCTAGTAAAATTGTCA
>JASJEE010000201.1 GCA_030064835.1 Microcoleaceae cyanobacterium MO_207.B10
AACTCTTAACTCTTAACTCTTAACTCTTAACTCTTAACTCTTAACTCTTAACTCTTAACTCTTAACTCTTAACTCTTAACTCTTAACTCTTAACTCTTAACTCTTAACTACTGACTACTAAAAATCCAGGGCTATTTCATTCTAGAATCAAGTGAGGATTTTACTAGCTTTTAGAGATTGGTTGATAGAACCTTCAATCCTTGAAAAGGCATATTTTCGTTAATACACAAAAAGTCAGAAATTAGAACGAAATAGCCCTGACTAAAAATCATACAATTATTAACCAACGCCCATTTGTTTGTTTCTAGGTATTAGGTGTTAGGTGGTAGGAATGAAAGAGAACAATTGTAAATAGGGCTTGCTGAATAAAGTTTTTTGGTAGGGGTAGAAGCCAGAATCCAGAAGCCAGAATCCAGGAGGAATGAGAATTATAGAAGAGGTAGTCATCAGAATCGGGTATAGTGATTTTCTGCCCCTATTTTGCCCAAAATACGTTCATTTTTGAACCATTACTACCTCAAAGCTGGTACTTTATTAGTACCTGAAAAAGCTCAAATATTTGCCTGTAAAAAGTTTCATAATTAATCAGCCAGCCCTAAATATTCTTATCCTTTAGTTTCCGGATTTTACTGTAACAATTCCCCGCCTTATCGGGAGCAAGCTTTATTGAATTTGGTATTAAATACTTGAATTTTTAGCTGAACCTAAATGCTGTTTCTGGAGCATTCCGAAAGAAATGCTTACTAGAAATTTTATAATATTAATCAGATTCCTATAGCAATCCGCCCAGAGGTTGTGAAAAATTAAAAAGTAAATAAAAAAGTTGCAACTCCCACCTGTTTACTCTTAGCGAAAAAGCAGTAATATTTTTGGCACGAATAAATTTGAAAATTACTAGCAAAAATCACATTAATTTATGAACATTAACAAAGGCAAGATTTTAATCGTAGATGATATTTTAGCCAACCTACAACTATTATCTAATAGCTTATCAGAACAAGGCTATAAAGTCAGAGGTGCTGCCAAAGGAAAAATGGCTATTAGAACTGCAATATCATCCCCCCAGATTTAATTTTGTTAGGTATTAAAATGCCATAAATGAACGGTTATGAAATTTGTAAACAATTAAAATCATCTGCCAAAACTGTAGAAGTCCCCATAATTTTTATCAGTGCCTTAGATGAACCATTTGATAAAGTCAAAGCATTTAAAATAGGGGGAGTTGACTATGTAACAAAACCCTTTCAACTCGAATAAATTTTAGCCATAATTGAACACCAACTAACTATTAAACGCCGGCAAAAAAAATTACAAAATGAAGTCTGAAAAAGAAAACAGGCTGAACAAGATGCTCAAGCAGCTTCTCAGGCAAAAAGTCAATTTATTGCTAGTGTTAGTCATGGACTGCGGACTCCTCTAAATTCAATTTTAGGCTTTACTGAAGTGATGCTTCGCGAGCCAGATATTAATCATAAACAGAATGAATATTTAAGCATTGTTCACCATAGTGGCAAGCATTTATTAGATTTAAGTAGGTAGGCAAAAAAAGTTATAAAATGCCATATACGCGCATCTGAGGAAAACTTAAATTTTATAACACAAAGCGTTTTATATTTAATTATGCCTAGTTACTTAATTAATGAAGTATTGAACTTTTCTAAAATAGAAGCAGGAGTAATCGACTTTCAGGAAAACCAGATTAATCTATATAACCTCATAGATCGTCTTGAAGAAATGTTTAAAATTCAAGCTCAAGAAAAAAATATAAAACTTTATTTTCAGATATCCCCTGAAGTTCCTCAAAATATCAAGACTGATGAACATAAATTGCGAGTATGCTTAATTAATCTACTGGGAAATCCTATTAAATTTACAAATCATGGTAGTTTCACTCTGGCTGTAACTACAACATCAGAACCATTAAAAACAGAAAAAAAAGTCACAAAATTAGTAGCAGATAGTCAAAATTATTTATCTTTTTCTATTTGCGATACTGGTTCAGGTATACCTCCAGAAGAAATTGATAATATTTTCAAATAATTTAGACAAAAATCTGTAGGAATTGCAGCTATGGAAGGAACCAGTTTAGGTTTAGCAATTACGAAAAAATTTGTCGAAATAATGGGAGGTTAAATTACAGTTAACAGTGTTTTACAACAAGGCACAAACTTTGATGTATATATTCCCATAAAAGTAGTAAATAAATCCGTAGCCAATCAACAAATAAATCAAAAAATTATTGGTTTACAACCAGGTACAAATCCGCCCAAAATTTTAGTAGCAGATGATTATCAAGAAAATCGTATTCTCCTACTTAAATTATTAGAGTCCGTAGCTTTTAAAGTTAAGGAAGCAAACAATTGTTAAACAGGATGAAAAATCAGGCAGACTTGGCAGCAAAATTAGATTTTTACAGATACACAAATGCCAATTATGGGAAGATTAGAATTAACAAAAAAAATTAGGGCCATTGAAAGCAAAATCGACAGCAAAAAACATATAAAAAATCTGGGCGTTGCTGAATCAAGGTATGAAAATAAAATATTCAACAATCCCAAATATTTGTTATTCAATAGTTCAGCAATTACCAAAAAATACAAATCATACCCACGCATCAGCAACGCCAAAATGTTAATTTTACTACAAAAGTAATCATTGCCTTTACAGGTAGTGTCTTTAATCAAGGCCCGGAATCTATCACTTCAGTAGACTGGGATGACTTGCTTTGTAAACCTTTAACTCAAAGAACCATCCTGAATACTATCCGCAAAGATTTAAGAGTATCATATATTTATCATAAGTTATCTAAGTCCGATTTTGACAGCCATACTATCAAGTGCGATAGTACAAAAGAATCAGATTTACCTTGGCAAGAACAACCCAGGGCCATGCCAAAAAGTAGGATTGTACAGCTTCGGGAAGCAGCATATAAACTCAATGAAGATTTAATTATTCAAATAATTAATTGAAGAAATACCAGAATCACAAGATGTTCTAGCAAAAACTTTAAAAAAATTCGTCTATGATTAGAGAATGTATCTGATTATCAAACGAACAAAAACTATTATTGAAGCATTAAATACACAAGATAAAAGTTAATTAATAACCATCAAGTATATAAGACTATAATCCGATGATGAATGATGTAAAAAGTACAATTTTAATTATAGACGATAAACCGAATAATCTACGTTTTCTTTCTTATATCCTGGCTGAAGCAGGATATAAAGTCAAACGAGCTATTTCTGGTGAACTGGGATTAAATTCTGCAATTGTTAGTCAACCAGATTTAATCTTACTAGATATTATGATGCCAGAAATGGATGGATATCAAGTATGTAAATCTCTCAAAGCCAATCCCCAAACTCAAGATATTCCCGTAATTTTCCTCAGTGCATTATCAGAAGTATCTAATAAAGTAAAAGGATTTCAAGTAGGAGGAATAGACTATATTACCAAGCCATTTCAAACAGAAGAAATTTTAGCGATAATCAAAAATCAAATTACCATCAAAAAACTGTATCTGAAATTAGAAGCGCAAAATCAACAACTACAAAAAGAAATAGAAATTAGGAAAAATACAGAAAATAATCTATCGACAATTATCACGAATATGTCAGAAGGTCTGATGATTATTGATGGGGATGGTAAAATAGTTTTTGTGAACCCATCCACAGAATTGTTATGGGAAAAATCCGCCGCAAATTTGATAGGTGAAGAAATAGGTTTACCCCTAATAGATGGAGGTCAAACAGAATTATATATTAGACAAAAATCAGGCAAAGTTTTATTCATAGAAACACTAGTAGGAGAAATAATTTGGGAAAATAAAACCGCATATCTTTTAACTATTAAAGATGTTACAAATAGGCGTCAAGAACAAGAACTTTTGAAATTACTCGAAAGAGCAATAGATACCACCCCTCAAGGCATAGTCATCACTGATATTACTCAAGAGAATGAACCTTTAATATATGTCAACTCAGGATTTGAAAACATCACAGGTTACTCAACCTCAGAAGTTATAGGTAGAAACTGTCGCTTCCTACAAGAAAATGACCGCGACCAACCAGAAATTAAGGCGATAAGAGAGGCGATCGCTACAGGAAAAAAATGCCAGGTAATATTGCAAAATACCCGAAAAGATGGTAGTAAATTCTGGAATGAAATTACAATTTCCCCAGTGAGCGATAACTACGGGACAATAACTCACTACGTTGGAGTCCAAGTAGATGTAAGCGATCGTATCGCTGCCGAAGAAGCCTTACGAGAAAGTGAGGCCCGTTTTAAATTAATGGCAGACAGTACCACAGTAATGATTTGGGTAACCGACAGCAATAACAACTGCACATTTTTCAATAAAACTTGGTTAGAATTTACCGGTTCTAGCTTGTCAGAAGTTGTGGGCCAGCAATGGTTTCAGTTTGTTCACCCAGAGGATATATCCCTTTGTCAGGAAACTTATGCCCGCAGTCAAAAAACTTGGACAAACTTTCAAATAGAATATCGTCTACGCAAATTTGATGGGAAGTACGCTTGGATAATCAACACAAGTAGACCAAGATTTACACCTAATGGTACTTTTTCTGGCTATATTAGTTCTGCTGTTGATATTACAGAGCGCAAACAAGCAGAAATAGAACTGTCGAGAGCCAAAGCTTCCTTAGAGAAGCAAATACAAAGAGCATTAGTCCTAAGACAAATTACCGACGATATTCGCTCTAGCTTAGAACCAGAACAACTATATCAAACAGCAGCAAATCAAATAGGAAAAATCCTCAAGGTAGATCGTTGTCTCATTCACACATATATCGAATTTCCCATCCCTCGAATTCCCATAGTAGCCCATTACCAAACCATTAAACCAGATTTAGATACAAATCTAGAAATCCCAATCATAGGTAATCCCCATGCTGAACTAATTTTGTCAGAAGAATTAGCCATGGCTACAGATGATATCACAGCCGAACCTCTACTAGAAGCTGCTCAACCTATTTGCCAAGAACTACAAATCAAATCAATGGTCGCAGTCCGCACTTCCGATCAGGGCCAAGTCAATGGATTGATTGTGGTGCATCAGTGTACCCACATTCGTCACTGGAAAGTAGCAGAAATGGAACTACTAGAAGCAGTAGCAGCTCAACTAGGAATTGCCATTACCCAACTAAACCTACTCGCCCAAGAAAAACAGCAACGACAAGAAGTAGCCCAACAAAATCAACTATTACAGCAAGAAATCCAGATTCGCAGACAAATAGAAGAATCACTCAAAAAAAGTGAAGAACGTTGGCAACTCGTTTTACAAGGTAATAACGAAGGAATTTACGACTGGAATATTCAAACAAATGAAGTTTTTATGTCTCCTCGCTTCAAAGCAATACTCGGCTATGAAGAACATGAAATCACCTCCCACTTTAATGAATTTTATCAACGTATTCATCCAGAAGACCGCGACCGGGTAATCAACTCATTACAAGATTACCTAGACAAAAAACAGTCAACCTACAGTGTAGAATACCGCACAAAATGCAAAGATGGTAGTTATAAATGGGCTTTAGCAAAAGGCCAAGCCCTTTGGGATCGAGATAATAATCCAGTGAGAATGGTAGGTTCCCTGCAAGATATTAGCGATCGCAAGGGGATGGAAGAAGCATTAAAAGCAAGTGAAACCCGTTATCGAGAACTGGTAGAGTCACAGAATAGCATACTAGTTTGTAGATGGAAGTCAGATGCTACTCTCACATTTGTGAATCAATACTATTGTCAATTTTTTGGCAAATCCTCAGCACAACTATTGAGGAATGGATTTTTTGAATTATTGGCAGATGAGTCAACTTTCAAGGAAGTAGTGAATCATGTTCAATCAATTCCCACTAACTTGTATCCAGTAACTATAGAGCATGAAGCTATATCTGCTTCTGGGGAACGACGCTGGATTAGTTGGACAAATCAACCAATTCTTGATCGAGAGCAAAATTTAATTGAAATTCAATCTTTTGGCATTGATATCACTGACCAAAAACAACGGGAAGAAGCACTACGTTTAATTGTTGAAGGAACTGCTGCTCATACCGGAAGTAAATTTTTCAATGCTTGTGTTCAAAGTTTAGCTCAAGTGCTAAAAGTTCGTTATGCGTGTCTGGGAGAATTGAAACCACAAGAAAATATACTCAATGTCAGAGCATTTTGGAATGGTTCGGAAGTGATAAGTGACTGCTGCTACTCCATTGGATTAACTCCCTGCGAGAAAGTATTGGAGGGAGACATCTGTTACTATCCCGACTCTTTACAGCAACTTTTTCCTGAAGATAGTTGGTTGGTTGAGCTAGAAGTAGAAAGTTATTGGGGTATCCCTGTATGTGACTCACTAGGCGAGGTTATTGGTCTGTTAACAGTCATGGACGTTGTACCCATGGATATCAATCCCTCCCAAGAATTAATTTTGAAAATTTTTGCTGCACGAGTAGGAGCAGAATTAGAACGTTTGCAAGCAGAGGAAAAACTCAAAGCTTCCCAGCAAAGACTTTCATTCTTGTTGCAAAATACTCCCGTCGCAGTGATAGAATGGAATACTGCATGGGAAGTCATCGCCTGGAATCAAACAGCAGAATTAATTTTCGGCTACAGTAGAGCAGAGATTATTGGTAAGAAAGCATTAGAATGGATAGTTGATGAACAACCGACTCCCACCGATGTTAACAAAATCACTACAACTCCTCAAGGTGCAATTTACAGAGTCAATGAAAACCTAACAAAAACAGGTAAAACAATTATTTGTGAATGGTACGATACACCTCTAGTTAACCCAGAGGGAGAAATTATTGGCTTTGCTTCTATTGCCATTGATATCACAGAGCGTAAGCAGCAAGAATTATTACAAAATGCACAAAACACAGTGCTGAAAATGGTAACACAAGGTCATTCATTACATGAAGTGTTATTAGAATTGACAACTCAAATTGACAAATTATTACCTAAACTCCACTGTGCAATTATGTTAATGTCAGCCGATGGTGAGCATTTACGTCCCTTTGTTGCACCTAATCTTCCTTCAGCTTGGTTGCAAGCTATTGACCCACTTCCTGTTAATAATATTTGCTCTTCTGGTACAGGACCTCATATTACTGAAACGGTAATTATTGAAGATATTCCTGCCGACCCTCGATGTGCAACTCTCAAAGAGCAAGCATTATCTTGTGGGCTGCATTCTGGTTGGTCTGAACCGATTTTTTCTAGGGGAAAAGACCAAGTTTTAGGTATTTTTGTCATGTACTTTAGTCAGAGGCGATCGCCAGAAACCAGAGACTTAGAAATACTAGAATCATTAGCCAGATTAAGCGCTTTAATTATTGAACATAAGCAAGCAGAAATCGACCTCAAAAATGCGAAAGAAACTGCCGAAACTGCTAATAAAGCTAAGAGTAATTTTTTAGCTTCCATGACTCACGAATTGCGGACTCCTTTAAATGCAATTTTAGGTTTTAGCCAATTATTAGTTCGCGATAATTCTTTAAATCAGGAGCAAATTGAGCAACTAGAAATTATTAATCGCAGTGGAGACCATTTACTGAATTTGATTAATGATATTTTATCAATGTCGAAAATTGAAGCGGGTAGAATTACCTTAACAGAAACTTGCTTTAATTTACATGAGATGCTCCAATCTCTGAAAGATATGCTAATGTTAAAAGCCAATCAAAAAGGTTTAAGATTAATCTTTGAAATCCCAGATGATTTGCCTAAACTCATCAAAAGTGATGAAGGAAAATTGCGTCAAGTTCTGATTAATATCTTAGGTAACGCAGTCAAGTTTACATCTCAAGGACAAGTTACCTTATCAGTGTCTAATAATTACCATTCAGGAAAGATAAAATTTATTATTGCAGATACTGGACCTGGAATAGAAGAGTCAGAAATAGAATCTTTATTTGAGCCTTTCGTACAAACCACAACCGGACGCAAATCAATCGAAGGCACTGGTTTAGGCTTATCTATTGGTCGTAAATTTGTGCATCTAATGGGTGGAGATATATCTGTTGAAAGTCAGATAGGAAAAGGTACAACTTTTACGGTAGAAATTGCGGTTGAAGTCATCCAAAGATTTAAAGCAAAAACATCATCTAATAATAAAACAATTGTAGGCTTAGAACCTAATCAACCTCAACCTACTTATCGAATTTTAGTAGTAGAAGATATTAAAGAAAATAGTGACTTACTGACACACTTACTTCAGCCTTTAGGATTTGAACTTCAGAATGCCGAAAATGGTAAACAAGCTATATCTATTTGGCAAAATTGGCATCCTCATTTAATTCTCATGGATATGATTATGCCTGTGATGGATGGCTACCAAGCAACTAAAATTATTAAGCAAACCGCCTCTGGTAAAGCAACTATTATTATTGCTTTAACTGCTAATGCTTTTGATGAAGATCGTGATGCTATTTTGGCAGCAGGTTGTGATGATTTCATTGCCAAACCATTTTCTGAAAATTTATTATTAGAAAAGTTAGCTAATTATTTGGAAGTACGCTATCTCTATCAAGAACAGACATCAAATTCTGCCAGTGTAAAACAACAAATAAAACTGACAAAAGAAACTTTAAATATTATGTCGCCAGAATGGAGAGAAGAATTACGATTTGCTGCATTATCAGTTGACGATAAAATGGTAAGTCGGTTAGTTCAGCAAATCCCCAAAACAGAAACAGATTTGATTTATTGCCTAACGAATTTAGTCGAAAACTTTCGTTTAGATGTCATACTTGAGTTAATAGAAAGTGAGGAATAAATGAATGAACAAAAAAAACGCTCAAAAATCACAAGGCCATATTTTAATAGTCGATGATGCACCAGAAAATTTGCGGTTATTATCAAGTATGCTTGAGCATCAAGGATATCAAGTTAGGAAAGCAATTAATGGTAGAATCGCTATTAATGGCGCAAAAATTGCTAAACCAGATTTGATATTACTTGATATTAATTTGCCAGATATCGATGGCTATGAAGTTTGCCACCAATTAAAATCTCTGGAACAAACCAAAGAAATCCCCATAATTTTTATTAGTGCTTACGACCAAGAAATTGATAAAATCAGAGGTTTTGAAGTAGGAGGCAGAGATTATATTACTAAGCCATTTCAGATCAGAGAAGTTTTGGCACGAGTTGAAAACCAACTATCTATTTATCAGCTTCAAATTCAACTAAAAGATCGGAATAATAAACTAGAACGAGAAATTTTAGAACGTCAACGCGCTGAGGAAGAAGTACGGTTTTTATTATCAACTACTCACGCTATTAGTGCAGCTCCAGATATTGATTCAGCACTAGAAGTTACTCTACGTCAAGTATGTTTAATGATTGGTTGGGATTTGGGTGAAGCTTGGATTGCTAGTCAAGAGAATTCTAGATTAGAATCTAGTAAAGGTTGGTATTCTAGAGAACAAAACTTATTGGAATTCCGACAATACAGCGACAATTTAACTTTTGACAGTAATATGGGATTACCAGGCAAAGTATTGGAGTCTCAAGAGTCAGAATGGATCGAAGATATTTCTGCGAAATTTCCTGAAGTTTTTACCCGTAATGAAATTGCTTTAAAAGTAGGATTAAAATCCTGTTTTGCCATACCTATTATTTGGAAAAATCAGGTATTAGCAGTATTAGTTTTTTTCAAAAAACAGACAATGAAAAAAAATCAGCAATTGATTGATTTAGTTAAGGCAGCAGGTAGTCATTTAGCAGTAATGATTCAAAGTAGAAAAGCAGAAAATACTCTCAAACAAGCCAATCACAAATTGCGCCTACTAGCTACTTTTGACGGTTTAACTCAAGTAGCTAATCGTCGTCGCTTTGATGAATATTTCGACCAAGAATGGCGACGAATGAAACGAGAAAATTTACCTTTATCTTTAATTCTTTGTGATGTAGATTATTTCAAGTTATATAATGATACCTATGGTCATCAAGCTGGAGATGATTGTCTCAAAAAAATAGCTAATACCATCAGTAAAGTTGTTAATCGTTCCGGAGATTTGGTAGCTCGTTATGGAGGAGAAGAATTTGCAATTATCCTGCCTAATACTGATACTGAAGGTGCTTTTACTGTGGCTGAAAATATCCTTTTAGAAGTACAAAAACTCAAGATTATACATTCAAAATCTCCAATCAATAAATTTGTGACTATTAGTTTAGGAGTTTCAACTATGATTCCTAAACCAGAAACATCAATTGCAGAATTAATTTCCCTCGCTGACCAAGCACTTTATCATGCTAAAAGTCAAAACCGTAATTGTATCGTTCAATGCTAAAATTAATACAGAAATGTTAATTTAATAAATATTTCTCTAGAATATGTCTCCAGACCTAACTTCGGCTTCTCCTGGTTATATACTTATTGTTGATGACTTGAAAATAAATTTACGACTCTTATCTTCTTTATTAATGCGTCATGGTTATTCGGTTCAGGAAACTTTAAATGCGAAAGATGCTCTAGCATCAATTAGAATAAATTCCCCAGACTTAATATTATTAGATGTAATGATGCCAGAAATGGATGGCTATCAATTTTGTCAACAGATAAAATCTATAGATGAATTCAGAAATATACCGATAATTTTTATTAGTGCTTTAGATGAAACATTAGATAAAGTCAAGGCTTTTGAAGTCGGGGGAGTCGATTATATTACTAAGCCTTTTCAACACAAAGAAGTTTTAGCAAGGGTAAAAAATCAATTAACTATTCGTTCTCTACAAGCCCAACTCAGGAAAAAAAACCAAGCATTGAGAGAGCAAAATCGGCTTTTATCAGCAGAAATCACAGAGAGAAAACGAGCAGAAGCAGAAATAAAATTTTTATTAGAAACAACGAAATCTGTGAATGATGCAGATAATTTTGATTCTGCATTAGCAGTAATTCTTAAGTCTTGTTGTGAATTAATTGATTGGGATTTTAGTGAAGCTTGGATTCCGAATCAAAATACAAATCTACTCGAATATAGTCAAGGTTGGTATGCAAAAGAAACTAATTTATTCGAGTTTGGATGTCAAAGTATGAAACTAACTTTTAGTCCTAATATTGGTTTACCTGGTAAAGTTTGGTCGTCTCAAAAACCAAAATGGGTAGAAGATTTTTCCATTGAGTCAAAAAATGCTGCTGCTGTAGGGTTGAAAGCTGCTTTTGCTGTTCCTATTATTAGCGATAATTATGTATTAGCCGTGTTAATTTTTTTCAAGAAAGAAGCAATTTCTGAGCAGCCTCATTTAATAGGATTAATTCAAGCAGTAGCTACTCAATTAAGCTCTATAGTTAGACGTAAGCAAGCAGAATCAGCACTGCGAATTGCAGAACAAAGATATCATAGTATAGTAGAAAATGCTATCGAGGGTATTTTTCAGACAAATCCTTCCGGGCGCTATATTAGTGCAAATATGGCATTAGCAAAAATGTATGATTACAATTCACCAGAAGAGTTACTCGAAGATATTAAAGATATTTCTCGCCAGCTTTATGTTGACCCCAACCGACGCCAAGAATTTATATCAGCAATGGCAGTAAATAATGCAGTTTACAACTTCGAGTCTCTGGTATATTGCAAAAATGGTCAGACAATTTGGATTTCTGAAAGTGCCCGTGCTGTATATGATTCTCAGGGAAGATTATTATATTATGAAGGCACTGTTTCTAATATTACTGAGCGCAAACTGGTACAGGAAGCTTTGAGGTGTCAGCAACTACAAACTCAACAATTGTTACTAAATATTTTGCCCGCCACCATTGCCGAACGCCTGCAACAAGAACAGAGAGCAATCGCTGAGAGCTTTGATGATGTGAGTGTATTATTTGCTGACTTAGTGGGGTTTACTGAGTTTTGCTCAAATATTTCCCCCACCAAACTCGTAGAATTTCTCAATTTAATTTTCTCCGAGTTTGACGAACTGACTCAAAACCATGATTTAGAAAAAATCAAAACTATTGGGGATGCTTATATGGTGGTGGGTGGTTTACCAGTGGTACAAGACGATCATTTAGAAGCGATCGCTGATATGGCTCTAGATATGCAAACTAGTTTAGATGCTTTGTGCGAGCAGATCGGAACAGCTTTTAGTCTGCGGATTGGTATTCATGTTGGTCCTGTGGTTGCAGGAGTCATTGGTCAGACTAAATTTATCTATGATTTGTGGGGCGACACTGTAAATATTGCCTCTCGGATGGAATCTAGTGGTATTGCTGGTAAAATTCAAGTTAGCAGTATTGTTTATCAGAGACTAGAGGAAAAATTCGTATTTGAAAAGCGAGGCGAAGTTTCCATCAAAGGAAAAGGAAATATGACAACTTATATTCTGAATGGCAGAATTAATCAATAAATCAGTTAGCGTTGGTTAGGTAGTAGTTCAACAATTAATAATTAACAATTATAGCAATCCGCCCATAGGTTGCGGGTAATTAAAAAGTCAATAAAAAAGTTGAAACTCCCACCTGTTCTCTGTTCCAAGTTAAGTGTTCCCTAAACAGCAGTAAGATTTTGGAGGATTGCTATACCTCTCTTTAAAAAGAAAAAGATTGAATAATATCATGTCCGGATAATTAGTGATCAAAAAAACTTTATCCTTTTTCTAGTTTCTTTCTCCTCTCTTCCCTCCTGAATCCTGACTCCTGACTCCTGACTCCTCCCTCCTTATTTATAACTATTCAAGCGGACATGATATAATCCCACACTCCACATCTTGACAGCGCTTTTCGCTCTTGATGAATCACATCGCCATAAACAAAACCCTGTAGGGACGTTGCATGCAACGTCCCTACTGTGGTCTAACGTGCAGGAAAACCGCTGTAATACCAATTAAAAAAAAGAATGTGATGCTTGCTCAAACTTCAACTATCAACTAATTAATCAAGTTTTTCGACTTTATCCCTTTGATAACCAGCCTTTTTCTTTGTTTTTTCGATTATTTCACCACACCCAACACCCCACACCCAACACCCAAGATTGATAATATTTTTAGCAAAGATTTATCAATTTAGTCTAAAAATAACAACACCTTGAAGATTTGATATCAGGACTTACGCAGAACCACCGTATCTAGTCTAGTAGTGGCGATTTCCTGCGGAATGCTGCGCAAACCCGTTTACGAACTATTCCGGAACGAAAATCGCCACTACAGATAGTGTATAATACCATTTCTCAAAAATTTTGCTACATCTTATGAAGTGGTAGGGTGTGGGGTGTGGGGTGTAGGGTGTAGTGATAAAAAGACAAAAAACCAGATAAAAAACAGGC
>JASJEE010000009.1 GCA_030064835.1 Microcoleaceae cyanobacterium MO_207.B10
GTTGTAGCTTGCTTCTGCGTAGCAGTACGACAGTGAAACCCAACAAAAGCTTGCTCATGTTGGGTTTCGTTCCTCAACCCAACCTACGCCTAATGCACTATTTTAGCTGTGTCAGTCCACTAGGATAAATAGAGCACTTTCCGATGTTATGAGATACAATTACCGGCAAGATACCCACACTGTAATACCATTTTGATAAATGTTTGCTACAAATAAACTTCTAGGTTTTAGGTTTCAGGATTCTTGGAATTGTGACTAAGGATATTTCTAGTCAGCCATAAACCCCAATTCCAAGCGTGACGGGCTACAAAGCGCGTGTTTAGCTAGTAATGTTTTTTGTTGGTTTGTGGGGTATAGTTCAGTTTTGAATCCAAGTAACATAAAACAGATAATCTCAGATTTTTATAGATAAAATCATATTTCAGCCAACAGTTACAAACCCCTCCGCCATCTGAGAGCGGGCAGCATTTTTCTTGCAAACAAACATGACTGTTTTCATATTATTTTTCCATCAAGATAGAATTTTACTGACAACAGCTAGAATTGGCTGAATTTGAATCTATGCTAACAACTAGATTTTTTTCTGGTGCAGTATCAGCAACTTTGACCACAAAAATTTCCCAACGGTTACCATCGGGATCTGTCACCCAAACTTTATCCTGAATTGCATAACAACAGTCTGTTTCATGTTCCTCAAATAATGATAATTTAGCAGTTTTAAATCGCTCAATAGCTGCTGTCACTGCTTCGGAAGTTTCTACTTGTATTCCCAAGTGAGACAAATTTCCACCAGGTTGCACATTTTCCGCTAAGTTGAGAGTAAGATTCAGAGGTGGGTTAGCAATATCAAATTTTGCGTAATCAGATTTATACTTAACTGGTGCAACTCCAAACAAAGCTTGGTAAAATTCTACAGACTTTTCTAGGTTGGTCGCTATTAAAGCAATATGAGTTTTGAGAATAGACATTTTTTATTCCTTAAATTTAATAATTTAAACAACTGAATTTTTTGCCAAAGCTTGTAAAAAGCTAGTTTGAGCTTCTCGTAAATCAATTTCTGGATTTGCTGTTAAAATAATCTCCATTGCCTGATCATAAGATGATCCAGAATTAATCAAATACCCGGCAAGACCTGTAATTGTTGAATTTGTTCTCGACTTGGTGCAGTGCCACCTTTGATCGGTAGCCACAGATGAGGTAAGTTAGCTTGCTCATAAATTTCTTTCTAAATTAGAGGGGTCATCCATCACAGAGACTATTGCAGCAATACCTAATTTCTGTAATTCTGGCAATTCTTCTGCTGTTGGTTTCCCCACTCCTGCTAGTTTACCTGGAATCACCCACCCCAAATTTTCTGCTATCGGTTGAGTTGTTTGTTCTTCCATTGTTACTTTTCCTTTTCTTGATATTTACTTAGGAAAGATGAACAAGCAAGATGCTTTTGCTACTATAATTTACAACAACGCGGATCTAACAAAGTCGCCTTTTCTGGTTCGCGAGGAAACCAAAAAGCCGTGCGCTTGCAAAATTCTACTAACATTAACATTACTGGTACCTCTATTAATACTCCCACTACTGTTGCTAAAGCAGCTCCAGAATTTAAACCAAATAAAGTAACCGCAGTGGCGATCGCTACTTCAAAATGATTACTCGCTCCAATTAAAGCAGCAGGAGCAGCATCTTCATAATGTAGTTTCATTTTCAGTGCTGCTACATAAGCAATTAAGAAAATAAAATTAGTCTGGATAAATAGAGGTACAGCAATTAATAAAATATGGAAAGGATTTTCAACAATTAATTCCCCCTTAAATGCAAATAATAAAACTAAAGTAATCAATAAAGCGGCAGTAGAAACCGGACTTAAATATTTAATAAACTTACGTTCAAACCAAGCTTTTCCTTTATATTTAAAAATCCAGTAACGGCTATATATTCCTGCGGCTAGAGGCAAACCCACATAAATTAACACTGATAAAACAATAGTTTCCCAGGGAACAGTTAAATTATTTGCTGATAATAACCACCGCCCCAGAGGAGCATATAAAAACAACATTGTCAAGGAATTAATCGCCACCATTATTAATGTATGCCCCTGGTTACTGTAGGAAAGATAACCCCACATTAATACCATTGCGGTGCAGGGTGCGATACCGAGTAATATTGCACCCGCTATATAAGACTCTGCCAGCGTTACTTCTGCACCGCGTAATATTTCTGTACCTGTTAGCAGTGAGCGGAATAACCAACCAAGAAAAAACTGGGCAAATGCTACCATCGTAAAAGGTTTGATTACCCAATTTACAACTAAAGTTAAGATTACAGGTTTAGGAGCGCGGGCAGCATTTTTAGTTTGGGTGAAGTCTATTTTTACCATAATCGGATACATCATAAAAAATAGACAGATAGCTATGGGGATGGATACTTGATAGATACTCATAGCATCCAGGGTGTTGGCGACACCAGGAAATATTTTACCCAATGCGATACCCCCCAGGATGCACAAAATTACCCAGATGGTGAGATATTTTTCAAAGAAGCTGAGTTTACCGCCTGCTTGCACTGCAGATGTGTTGATTTGTGATGAATTCGTATTCATAATCTGTTTAATTAATATTCTGTTATACTATAGCTTTAAGCATTCAGCTATCAGCCATCTGCTAAACTCAAAACTATTGGCTCAATTTCCTAATACTTTTTTGTAGTGCTATAGTTATGAAAAGCTACTTTTGGCAAATATTCTATCTAATACCTACCACCTACCACCTCGAAATCAACTACGCTCCGCAATAACTTTATGAAAATGGTATAAGTTATTCTCCAGATCCAGCTTTCCAAGCGATCGCTTTACTAGGTTGAGGATTAGGTAATTTTAGAGAAACTAAAGCTGCTCCCAAAACGAATAACGTTGATACCCAGAGACAGCCAACTAAACCAAATATCTGATACACTAACCCAGATAAAACTGTACCAGCAAGACGACCTCCGGAATTAGCCATATAATAGAAACCAACATTTAAAGCTACTTTGTCATCATCGGTAAATGCCAAAACCAGGTAGGAGTGAACAGCAGAGTTGAAAGCAAATACTATGCCAAACAGCATCAGTCCACCTACAATTACAAAATTAGGAGGTAAACCTAATTGTAATGCTAGAGCGATCATGCAGGGAACACAAGTTAACGTAAACGTCCAGAATTGGATAGTATTTGACTGCGGTGGCTTACCAGAACCAAATTTTTGTATCAGTGTCGGTGCTAAAGATTGAATAATACCATAACCAATTACCCAACAAGCCATAAATCCACCAACTTGAGAAAACGACCAGCCCAAAGTACCTCGCAAAAAAACTGGTAATGCCACTACAAACCAGACATCTCGCGAACCAAATAAAAAGAAACGGGCACCAGAAAGAATATTAATTTCCTGACTTTTAGAAAAAAGTTGGCTAAATTTCACCTTCTTTTTAATTTTGCCCATCCCTTTTGGCAACATTAGCCCAGTGAACATAATCAAAAACAGTCCGCCCGCCATTATCCACAGAGCATTAACAAATCCAAATAATGACAGCAGCGCACTACCCACAAAAAAACCAACCCCTTTAAGAGCATTTTTGGAACCAGTTAAAACTGCCACCCACTTAAATAGAGATGATTGAGCATCTTGAGGAACTACCAACCGAATAGCACTTTTAGAACTCATTTTAGTTAAGTCTTTAGCAATTCCAGAAAATGCTTGTGCTACCATCACATAAAACACAGCCAACCACTGTACCCAACTTTGGTCTACCCATGAAAGCATGATCAGGGAGAAAACCTGTAACCCAAGACCACTGTACAGAGTCACTTTTAATCCAAATTGAGAACCGATCCAACCGCCTAAAAAATTGGTGAAGATGCCAAAAACTTCATAAAATAAGAATAAAGAGGCAATTTCTAGGGGAGAATAACCAATATTGTAGAAGTAGAGCAGCACCAACATTCGTAATGCACCATCAGTAATGGTGAAACCCCAGTAGGCAAGAGTGACTAGGGCATAATTTCTGAAACTAGCACTTTTGGTAGAAGCCATGATTTTAATTCTTCCCAACTATAATACAATTACAATTTAAGACTCAGAGCAACTTTACGAGCTAGTTCTGCCATACGGTTGGCATAGCCCCATTCATTGTCATACCAAGCCAAAATTTTCACTTGGGTTTGGTCTACTACCATTGTTGAAAGAGCATCAATGATAGAAGAGCGAGGGTCATCTTTATAATCAATGGAAACTAAAGGACGTTCTTCATAACCAAAAATGCCTTTGAGTGGTGGTTGTTGAGATGCAGCTTTCAGTAAATCATTAATTTCTGCAACTGTAGTAGGGCGCACTACTTCAAATACACAGTCTGTTAAAGAAGCATTCAACAGAGGAACTCGTACTGCCAAACCATTCAACTTACCATTAAGTTCTGGATAAATTAATCCGATAGCTGTTGCCGAGCCAGTTGTTGTTGGAATTAGTGAAAGACTTGTCGCTCTGGCGCGACGCAAATCTTTATGAGGTGTGTCAACAATAGTCTGAGTATTGGTATTGTCATGGATAGTTGTAATCACTCCATGTTTAATTCCTAATCCTTCGTGAATCACTTTCACAACTGGAGCTAAACAGTTTGTGGTACAAGAAGCTGCTGTGAGTAAGTGGTGTTTTTCCGGTTCATAGAGATGATCGTTGACACCCATAACTACATTTAATGCTTCTTCCTTCACCGGAGCAGCAACAATTACTTTTTTAATTCCACGTTTGAAGTAAGGTTCGAGGGTAGTTTTTGTTCTAAATTTACCAGAACATTCGAGGACAATATCAACATTAAAGTCTTCCCAAGGTACTTCACCAGGTTGGGAATATTCAGTAAAACTCAGGGGTTTACCATCAATTATTACTCGGTCACTGACTGCTTCTACTTCCTGTGACCACCTTCCATGTACAGAATCAAACTTGAGCAGATGTGCTGCTGCTTCTGTGCCACCTTTGATTTCATTGATGTGGACAAACTCTAGTTCCGACCAACTCCAAGCAGCACGGAGAGCTAACCTTCCCATGCGACCAAATCCATTAATTCCTACACGCACTGCCATAATTTTTGCTCCCTATTTAGTTGATTAACTATATTGATTAATATTTGGTTCGTTTAGTGAGAACCTCATAAATAGTCAGGTTAAACTCTGATTTCCCATCGAATACGGTTCCGACTTTGCTTTTGTGATAGTTGCGGTAGAGTCTCATATAATCATCTTCCCCAAATGGAATATAACCCACCGAACTCACAACTTCTTTAGCGTTAGTCATGTAGTAGTCGATGAATTCATTCATTAATGGGTTATTCTGTGCCGACACTGCGTTGACATAAATGAACAGAGGTCTAGCCAAAGGTTGATATTTTGCTTGCTCTACAGCAGTTTCTGTGGGCATCACTGCACCGTTACCGCTATCAACGCTCAGAGCTTTTAATTTATCTTGATGCTCTATATAATAGGCGTAACCAAAATAGCCTAGAGCGTTGGGGTTGTTGCTAACTCCTTCTACTAAGACTTCATCATCTTCGCTCGCTGTATAGTCACTACGAGTCTCTCTACCTTCTCCAACAATAGCCTCGGCAAAATAGTCATAAGTTCCGGAGTCAGTACCGGGAGCAAATAGTACCAACGGTTTGTCTGGCCATGAGGAGCGCACTTGGTTCCATTTGGTTATTTGTCGTTGCCCTTCAGGTGCCCACATTTTTGCTAACTCGGCAACGGTAATCTCGTTAGCCCAGGTATTTTTAGGGTTAACGACAACTGTGAGAGCGTCGAAGGCGATGGGTAGTTCGATGTAGGATATGTTATTTTCTTTGCAGGCTTCCATCTCGTTTTTGAGTATGGGGCGAGAAGCGTTATTGATGTCAGTTTCGCCTGCACAGAACCTTTCAAAGCCCCCACCTGTACCGGAAAAGGTTGCACTGACTTCAACGTCGGGTTTATCAGTGGCGTTGAATTTTTCGACAAGTCTCTGGGTGATGGGGTAGACGGTACTGGAGCCATCTATTTTTATAGGTTGTGATTCTTTGACCTGACTGGAACCACAAGCAGACACTGCTATTGCTACCCCAATGGTTAAGGTCTTTGCTTTCAGACCTTTTAACAGGAATTTTAAGGTTTTGTTCATCCTATTCATTCCAAAAAAATTTGATATGTGGGATAACGTTAATATAACAAAAAAAATTGATATGTCAATAGTTAAACTTTTGACTTTTGGATTTGGTCAAAAGTTAAAAATCAATCTATACATTTTTATAAAATATTGCTACATTGGTAGGTGTTAGGTTGTAGGTGTTAGGTGTTAGGTAGGAAATAAATCTTAATCAGATATTTATAGCTGAATTATGTTTTTTAATCCCAAATTAAAAGTATGGTGCGGGGCTTCTGCCAACACTCTATAAATACTGATTATAAATTGCCTATTCCTAATATCAAATCACCTATACCGAAAACTTGTCTTTGTTGCCAAACCATTAATACACCAGTAATTGCCATAAAGGTTAGTACAACTTGCCGAAATTGTTTATCGCTCATTTTACTCAGAACATATTGCCCCAATAAATTACCAGGGAATGCTGCAATTCCAATGATTAAACCGTATCCAAAATATTCTGGAGTCATTGCTCCAAAAGAGATATAAGTAATAATTTTTACTAAATGAACCACAGTCAGATTCACGGCTTTTGTCCCCACCATTTCCTCTTTTTCTAAACCATAACTGAGGAAAAATGAATTTAATACTGGCCCTGTACTACCAATCATTCCTGAAACAAAAGATTTCAGAAAACCTAATGGTAAAAAATACCAAGTTTTCATATTAAAAATACTTTCTTTTTTGCTAGAAGCATAGTTAATAACTGATAGAATTAAAAATAATCCGATGAAGATTTGCATCCATTCTAGGTGAATGTGAGTAAAGGTATAAGCACCAAGAATAGCACCAGCGATCGCTCCGGGTAAAAACCAAGCTGTAACTTGCCAGTCATTGTCACGCCAATATAGCCAAGCTCTTTGAGCGTTTCCTCCTAACATTCCGAGAGTAATAATAGGTGGCACTGCTGTGGAGCTGAGTAAAAAATTAACTAATGGAATCAAAATTAGTGGGCTGCCACCACCTGCTAGAGTGCTGAAAAACCAAGCGACAGAGCTAGCAAAACTAAGTACAATAAAAGTCATTGTAAGTTCGGGCCTTAATTTTTTTTATCATTTTTGTAATAATTCTTAATTTTACCTTATTATTGTTCATGTATTATTCAATAGAAATGGGGCAAGTTTAGCAAAACCTTCCCCCATAGCGTTTCTCAAGTTCTTGAGGTACAGCTATCTTTTTGGGAATTGCATAATTGCGGGATGATTTTTTCACAGAGCAGAAACCATAATCCCCGTGTCAGCCGAAATCATCCCAGTATTCAGCAACGCCTGATTCCCTGTTCCCCGTTCCCCGTTCCCCGTTCTCCGTTCCCTGTTCCCTCAAACAAATGAATGAGGGTATCTCACCAATATGGGAATTACTATACAAACTGATAAATATCTGATAAATAAGCCAGAGAATATCAATTGTGAATATCTCCATTAGGCATCACAGCACCTTTCATTTGAGCCCCACTTAAATTAGTTGTGCTTAATTCAACCCTTGTTAAAATAGAGTCATTCAAATTAGAGTTACGCAAATTTGCTTTTGCCAAATAAGCATCAGTTAGATCAGCCTTGGTAAGATTTGCCTGACTTAAGTTGGCTCGACTTAGATCCGCTCTCACTAACTTGACTTGACTGAGGTTAGCTCTGACTAACTGAGTTTTACCAAGTTTCACATCTGCCATAATAGCACCAGTTAAGTTTGCACCACTCATGCGTGCATCCATTAATCCTGCTCTTTCAATCTTGGCATTGATCAGACTAGCTCCATACAAATTAACTCCAGCTAAGTTAGCCTCTGTTAACAATGCACCATCCAAAATTGCCTCAGTTAGATTTGCCTTTGTTAACTTCGCACCCCTAAGTACAACTTCGCTCAGGTTTGCTCCTCTTAAATCAGCTTTAGTTAGATCTGCACCAGTGAGATCGACACCCCGTAAGTCAGCCCCACGCAGGTTTACACTCCTAAGATTGGCAATATCATAAACCCGCTTCTCCTGGCGAAAGTTGGCTCCCCGCAGGTAGGCACCGCGCAAGTCAGCACCCTGCAGGTTAATTCCTCGCATATCTGCTCCACTGAGATTAGCATCTAGCAGAGTTGCTAATTCTAGGTTAGCTTTCCGAAAGTCAGCACCCTGTAAGTTAGCGCCGTGGAGATCGACATCAGCCATGTTAACTTCTTGTAGGTTTGCTTGGCTGAGGTAAGCACCACTGAGTTTGGCAGTAATTAGATTTGCTCCTTGTAGGTTAACTCTGGTGAGAAATGCTAATATTAGGTCTGCTCCCTGAAGGTCTGCTTTAGCAAAGTTGGCTCCAATTAAATCTGCCCCATTTAATTGTACATTTCTTAAATTGATGCCCTGAAAATCAGTTTCTCCTGCTGTATATCTCCTGAGAATTTCACCACCACTCATTATGATTTTCCTTTAGTTCAAAAAAGTGTTAATTATATATAGCATTTCCCAGTCTAGTGAGGTACGCTCATTCCTTGGTTTTAGGGAGTAGGGAGTAGGGAGTAGGGAGTAGGGAGTACAGAAGAAGGAACAATAGGGATGATAAAATCAGAAAAACAACTGTACCTCGTCAGCTTGAGAAATGCTATATAGCTATCCTAAATTATTTTTTACTTAATATACTTATATCATGTCCGGTTGAATAGTTATAAATAACGATCAAGGAGTCAGTAGTTAGGAGAGAAAAAGGTCAACACAAGCAGAAAGTTTTTTTATACCTACTTATCCGGACATGATATTACAATTGAATTGTTTTGCTCCAAATTATTGATTTGTTGCCTATTTTACGACCATGAATTTTAACTTTTGTCAGAGATTCTGATTGGAGATTGGCAATTTTGTTTTGAATAAATGTAGCCATATCTTCTGAATTTGGTATGGGGTCAGATTCTAGAATAATATGTAGCCGACCGTTTTTGATTCCAGCTATGGCAGTAATTCCTTGTTGTTGCAGTGATTGATTAATTATTAAAGAAATTGCTTTGGGATTTCCCTGCTTGGCTAATTCTAAAATTTTTTGTTTGTTTTCACCTAAACTATTGGTTTCTAGTTCTAATTGAGCAGCTACATTATTAGAGGTTTCGAGATTAAGTTTCTTTCTTTCCTCTATTTCTAATTGTTGCATTACTTGTTTGAATTTAGAAGATTTTTGTTGTATATTTTGAATAAAAGCAACTAAGGCTTGATATTTTAGGGATAAACCTTCTTCTTCCTGCCGATTTTCTAATACTTTATTTAGGGTTTCTTCTAAATCAACAAATTGCTCTTCTATAATATTCATCACTGAGTTAACTTTTTGTTCTATTAAAATATTTATTTCATCTTCTAATTCTAGTTTTTGTTTAATTGAATTGAGGATATTTTTGTTGGCTGAAGCAGCAGGAACAGAGTTAGTTTTATTTGCTGGTTCTGGTTGGATATTTTGAGGAGATACTGATTTCTGATCATCATTATCTAGGAAATATTCTGGGGTGTTTTCTACTGTTTTTCTGGTTTGATTGCCACTACTTTTTTCTTCAAAACTACCAGATAAACTGATAGGTTCTATTTCTCTGGCTTGATTATTATATTCCTCAGTAACAATATCTGAAGATTTTTCAGCTAGGGAATTAATTTCACCCGCAACAAGATAATTATTTTTCTTAACTTCATTCAGTTTTTGATCTAATTCAACTATCTCAGATTCTTCAATTTGTTCACTGTTACTTTCTGAAGTAGATATTATTTGCCCTCTAGACATTTCTAGTGCTTCGTAACAAGGTATTAAAGAACTAATAATTATATTGGCTATTTGAGTATTTTCATCGGGGTCTTGAAAATTATTAGCAGCACTATATAACAAAGATTCTAAGTCAGTAACAGATAAGCATAAATTAAAAATTTGCTTCAGTAAATTATCTAAACTTTTTTTCTTCAGTAGTAACCAATCTCGTTCGCTCAAATTAAATTTATGCTCTACAGTAGAAAACAGCAGAATTTTTGCTTTCAGTGGATTAGTTCCCAGCAGAATTTTTTCCCGGACATCAAACAAATTTCCTGGGTCTCTTTGATCGTAAACTTCCTCGGCTAATTTCTCTTTTAATACTGTTTGCTCCTGGGGATTATCCAAGTCCCAAATAGGAGTGGATTCCATGATTGTCACGTCTTCTTCATCTGGATATAATCTACCCACACTGTCAATAATTTTCTTCGCTAACAAACCATACTCAGTTTTTTTATTAACTTTAGAAACTATCCGCGATAATCGATGGTCTAGGGTTTCGATGTTACCTGTCTTGTCATACAATTCTTCTATTAATTCTCGCAAATTAATCTCTTCTAATTTACTTTCGTCATTTTCCCATCTTCCTTCACAAGCACAATAAATTATTTTCTTAATTCTAGTTAAATCTCTATCTTGTTTTAATTCATTAACCACCGTATCTATCATCGAAAATAATTCCATGGTTTAAATCTCTTGATAATCAAATAAACAAATTTTTCAATAAATAATTATAAAAAATCAGATAAGATACTAAAAATACTCAAATATTAACCATCAGCATTTAGCAAAAAACATTAATGAGATTGTAATTAATCAAAAATACATGATTTGATTAGATCATAAAAATGTTATGTAGCTCTAATCATCAACTATTATAAATTATATTACGATAATTATGGACAGAAAACTTATGATTCAGAGGATATCTATAAATAAAAAATTAAGCCTTGACGTAGGGTGGGTGAGGCGGGAATAATCTCACACTCATCAAATAATATTTCTCTGACCGCCGTCACCCACCTAATACTGGTTATTTGAGGCATTTTTTATATTTATTTTACAGATACCTTCTCAAAGATGTTCAATATAAATCACAAAAAGCACAACCATGAACCCTAATACCAATTCTCAAAAACTTTTCTACAGTTTGTTGAGTAGGGGAGTAGGGGAGTAGGGGAGTGGGGGAGAAGTAAACATAACAATAATCAATATTAAATAAGCTAAAATTAGCAAAAAAATGATTTTATCTGTACTAATTAATTAATAACTGAAGTAAGACCCAAGTATAGCATTACTTTTGGGAATTGGTATAAGAGAAAACCAATTAATAATTTATTGACAAACTTGCAATAATAAATTCCCATACTATTGTCAAATATAAAAAAATATGATATGGAAAACTACGATGTAATTGTGATTGGTAGTGGCATTGGTGGCCTAGTTGCCGGAGCAATGCTAGCCTACTACGGCAAAAAAGTTATAGTTTGTGAAAGCCACACCATTCCTGGGGGTGCAGCTCATAGTTTCTCCCGTCAAGGATTTCACTTTGATTCTGGTCCCTCATTTTACTGTGGATTAGCTGACCCCTACAGTCTGAACCCCCTTCAACAAGTCCTCAAAGTTTTGGGCGAATCTATCGACGCAGTTGTCTACGATCCTTTTGGTCATTACCACTTTCCCGAAGGTAGTTTACCAGTTTATGCCAATGGGTCATCCTACTTAGAAGCTGTAGCCAAGTTCACGAGGGAAGGGGCCAAAGAACTACAACTATTTCAAGAATATCTATTACGACTGTATGACGGTCTCAAAGGAATACCGCCAATAGCTCTGAGGGCTGATTTTTGGCTAATACCTATTTTATTGGGAAAATACGGGCTGTCTATGCTGAAGTTGCTGCCTTCTATTGGAGATATTAGTGGGTCTGTGGGACAAATAATGGATCGATTTGTCCAAGACCCCTGGGTACGCCGTCTGATTGATTTAGAATGTTTTCTCCTGTCTGGTTTAAAAGCCCACGGTACGGTTGCTCCAGAGGTAGCGTTTATGTTTGGAGAACGTTCTAAGTCGGTAATAGAATATCCCATAGGCGGTAGTGGGGCAATAGTTGATGCTTTGGTCAGAGGTTTGCAACGTTGGGGCGGTAAGTTGCGCTTAGGGGCTCATGTGGAACAGATATTAGTAGAATCTGGCAAAGTAGTGGGGGTGAGGTTGCGCCGAGATGAGGTGATAAGGGCTCCTATTGTTATTTCCAATGCTACTGTTTGGGATACTTACACTCAGTTATTGAAACCTCAAGATTTACCAGACTCGTACCGGGAAACTGCTCTAGCTACTCCTACTGTTGAAAGTTTCATGCACTTACATTTAGGTATTCGTGCCGATGGTTTGGAGGGTTTAACCGGACATCATGTGGTAGTTCACGATGGCAATGTTGATATTAGCATTCCTGGGAATACTTGTATGATTTCTATTCCCTCAGTTTGGGATGCTAATTTGGCACCTGCGGGACATCATGTAGTTCATGCTTATACTCTCGAATCTTATCAAGGTTGGCAAAAAGATGAGTCTTATCCACAGCGAAAACGGGAAAAGGCGGAAACTTTATTTCGGGCGCTGGAAAAAGTGATTCCTGATGTCCGAGAGCGCATAACCTTAGAGTTAATTGGTACACCGCTCACCCACGCTAAATTTTTGCGACGTTATCAGGGTACTTATGGGCCAGCTATTGCTGCGGGTCAGGGAAGTTTTCCGGGGCCATACACTCCTATTGGGGGTTTGTATCGGGTGGGAGATAGTACGATGCCAGGTATTGGTGTTCCTGCAGTAGCTGCTTCTGGGGTTATTTGTGCTAATACTTTGGTTTCTCCTTTTCAGTCTGTTTTTTTATCAAATAAATAAGTAGTCGTGCAAAATAAATTTCTTATTTTAGAGAGGGAACAGGGAACAGGGAATAGGGAATAGGGAAAAAGAATTGATAATTTATGGATAATATTGGAGATATATAATCAAATATGTAATTGATTTTACATAAGCACTAATGTGTAATTAATTTTGTATACCTGCTTATTGAAATAAATACTAATTATAATCAACTGGCTTTTATAAAAAAGTTCAAATTTGAGCTGACAATTTATTAATATATTGGCTGTGTTGACAGTTAGTTAATTCCACAAAGAATAGCTGAGTTATAAATTCAGGTAAAAGTCTTATAAACCTTAGTAAAAATAGGAAAGTTAATAACCAATGCTGAAATTTGAAATTGAAGGTCAAGATGCTATTCAAGCTACTGAGGAAATTCTTGCAATTGAAGGTATAGAAGGTAGTTATGAAAAAGTTGATATTGAAAGAGAAGCTACTTTAGCAACGATTTTGACAATAGTTGGAATTGGTTCAGGAACTTCTATCATTATTAGTAATACTCTAACCATTGCAGAGAAGATTTCCCAATGGTACAAAAAACATGAGAAAAAACTAGAAAAGGTGGAAATTGTTTCTGAAGAAAAGCGACTTTTACTGAAAGACGCAACTGTAGAACAAATCAAAGATATTTTGGAAAGTTTCTGAGAAAATAGCTATGCAAATTCTTCACTTAGACTTGAAATTAATGGGAGATAATTATGCTCAATTCCGATATTTTTGGCATAATCCTAATGATTACCAATCTTATCAATTATCTCTGACAGAAATTTCTGCTCTAATTGAAAAGTTAGAGAGAGGTTATTACACCAGACTGCCAGACAACTACGCTAAAACTGGTCAAAAACTTTATAATTGGTTAGATGGAAATGACCGTATTTTGCAAAGAGAATTAGATCAAAATCGATGGGAAGGAATTGTTTTAGCAATTTCTACTTCCGAAAGATTAGCTCATTTACCTTGGGAGTTGCTCCATGATACTAAAGGATGTTTAGTTCAACGTAAACCTGCCATTATTCCTGTTCGTTGGATGACGGATAGTCAACAACTTTCTTTTCAAAATCAACCTCATAACCGAGCATTAAATGTTGTGTTTATGGCAAGTTCTCCCCGCAATAGGAGAGAGCATTTTCCCGAACTTGATTTTGAAGCAGAGGAGGGAAATATTTTAGAAGCAACTAAGCGATCGCCTCTATATTTAGAAGTAGAAGAAAGTGGTTGTTTGACTGAGTTAGGTTATCTCGTGGAAAGTCAGGAAGAGAATTTTTTTGATGTTATTCATCTGACGGGTCATGCAACATTTCGGAATAACAAACCTTGTTTTATTACTGAGACAGAATATGGAGAAGCAGAATATAGTAGTGCCGAAAATATTGCTACAGAATTACAATTTCAGCACCCTAAACTAATTTTTTTATCCGGTTGTCGGAGCGGATATTCACATCAGGAAAATATTCCCTCAATGGCAGAATTTTTATTAAGTGAAGGTGCAACAGCAGTTTTAGGATGGGGTGATCGGGTTTTAGATACAGATGCAACTATAGCAGCAGCAAAACTTTATCTGGGTTTGTCCTCTGGTAAACGAGTAACGGAAGCTTTAGCTGAAACTTACCAAGAATTAATTAAAGTTAATGCTAGAGACTGGCATAAATTACGACTTTATGTGGCAGATAATTTACCGGGAGCGTTAGTAACTCCCTTGAGAAAACCAGGGCGCAAACCTGCACCCCGTGACAATAAAACTATTAATGAATTTAGAGACCCAGAAGGTAAACTTAGGGTAGCTACTCGTCAAGATTTTGTGGGTCGTCGTCGTCAGTTACAAAATTGTCTCCGTGCTTTTAAATTAGATGATAAGTTGGGAATATTAATTCATGGTATGGGAGGTTTGGGAAAAAGTACCATTACTTCTCGACTTTGGGAACGTTTATCGGAATATGAAAAGGTTTTATGGTGGCGACAAATTGATAATTCTAATTTCGTGGAAAAGTTGGCGGATAAATTGAGAGATGCTGACCTACGTTTTGCTTTAAAGGATAATCAAAATCAACTTAAATATAGGTTGCGAGATTTGTTTGAAAGTTTGATTGAAGCTGGAAAAAAACCTTTTCTTTTCCTGTTTGATGACTTTGAATGGAATCTCGAACATCGTGAAGGTGGATATGTTTTGAAACCTGAAGCAGCAGAAGTTTTAAATGCTTTGCTTTGGGCAATTCAAGAAGTAGGTGCCAGAGAAAAAATTATTATTACTTGTCGTTATAAGTTTCAAAATGATGAATTATTAAGTGAATTTTGGGTACAAGGATTAAAGCCATTTCGTGAAGCTGACTTAGAGAAAAAATTGAAACGTCTGGAGAAATTTAATTCTGGAAAAGTTGATAAAAAGTTAATCGAAAGAGCGTTAAAACTTGCTGATGGAAATCCTCGTTTATTGGAATGGTTGGATAAAGATGTGCTTAGTTGTAAGGATATTGAAGGGAAGTTAAGTCAGCTTGAATTTAGTTCTGAAGATTGGCAAGAGAAAATTATTTGGTCTGAACTTTATGCACAAATTGATGAAAAAATTGCACTGGTATTGAGTCATTGTTTGGTGTTTGAAATTCCTGTACCGATGTTGGCTTTAGAGGCAGTTTGTGAATCTATTTATGGTTATCAAGAACAACTGAATAGAAGTATTGATTTAGGTTTGATAGAAGTTAGTTCGGAAGTAGGAGAATCTGAGCGTGTTTATCGAGTTTCGCGGATTTTACCTCGGATTATTTCGAGTATTAAATTGCCAGAAGTTCCTGAAGTTTATTCTTTGTATGAAAAAGGTTCAAAAAAGTTATTTGAGTTGTGGGGTAGGACAGACAATATAAGTGAGGAAAAATGGCGAGAGATTTTCCGATTAAAGTTTGCCAACAAAGAAAATTCTGAGAGATTTAGACAGGGATTCTATCAGATGTTGTCGGTTCAATATAATAAGGAAGCTGATGAAGCTTACGAATTTGAACTTAGACAAAGTAAAACTGAACTACCAGAGGATAATTTGTTTGTTCAACTAGAAGAATATTTGTGTCAAACTGAATGGAGAAAAGCTGATGAGGAGACAGCATTTATTTTTTTTGAAGTAATCGCATTAGAGAATATTGATAGAGATAAAATGTATTACCAGACTCCATCTCAAATACTTAGAGAAATAGACCAACTTTGGGTAAAACATAGCGACGGTAAGTTTGGTTTTTCTGTGCAAAAAGATATTTATCAGAGTTTGGGTGGTACGAGAAAGTATGATGAGGAAATATGGGAAGCATTTTGTAATAAAGTGGGCTGGCAGCAAGAAAGAAAATGGCTGCATTACGATGAGCTAACTTTTAATCGGGACACACATTATACAGGACATCTACCCATGGGGACTATAGGATTTGGTGGAAGAGTTTGGTTGCGTACAAGGTTTTATACAGTCTTGTTGGAGTAGTGATAGTGAATTTTGAGAGGAACTCTTCCATCACCCAGAAAGTAGGTTGGGTAGAACGAAGTGAAACCCAACAAATAATAGCAAATTCAAAACAGGTAGTTAGAGTTGGGTTTATCCTTCGGATAAGCTGCGCTAACGTTACCTCAACCCAACCTACAAATACTAGAATTTCCTTTGATAAATGTAGCGATAAGTGGCATTAATTAATTTGAATAACAGTAGGTTGGGTAGAACGAAGTGAAACCCAACAAATAATAGCAAATTCAAAACAGGTAGTTAGAGTTGGGTTTATCCTTCGGATAAGCTGCGCTAACGTTACCTCAAGCCAACCTACAAAAACTATAACGTTGCAGTTAGGGGTTATGCCCCTCATAGCGCCAAAAAATCAGAAAACATTACCGTAGGGGTTTGGTCTCCCAACCCTCATCTAAAATCAGGAACCCAACCTACAGAAACTACAACGTTGCAGTTAGGGGCCAGACCCCTCATAGCGCCAAAAAATCAGAAAACATTACCGTAGGGGTTTGGTCTCCCAACCCTCATCTAAAATCAGGAACCCAACCTACAGAAACTACAACGTTGCAGTTAGGGGCCAGACCCCTCATAGCGTCAAAAAATCAGAAAACATTACCGTCGGGGTTTGGTTTCCAAACCCTCATCTTGTTCTGGGGGTACTTCTACTTTTCAGTTATCAGTTTTTGATAATCAATTTATTGGCGATCGCTCAGACACCATTTATCAGTTTTTGATAATCAATTTATGGGCGATCGCTCAGATACCATTTATCAGTATTAAAAAATTCCATTGCCACCTCTTGTTGTGAGGTACTTCTACTTTTCTATTCAACCTGCTAGATTTTCCTTTGACAAATGTAGCGATAAGTGACATTAATTAATTTGTAATAGGGTTGGGTACAACTCAGTGAAACCCAACAAATAATACTAAATTCAAACAGGTAATTAGAGTTGGGTTTATCCTTCGGATAAGCTGCGCTAACGTTACCTCAACCCAACCTACAAATACTAGAATTTCCTTTGACAAATGTAGGGATAAGTGACATTAATTAATTTGAATAACAGTAGGTTTGGTATAACTCAGTGAAACCCAACAAATAATACCAAATTTAAAAAAAGATAGTCATAAGGTTTCACGAAAGTTAAAAGTAAGATTTTATAGGTTCAAAACTTTGACGTGCTGAGTAATTTCAGGAAATTATTTCCCATCTAAAATTTGAAACTATTTATGACATCTTTACAGTGAATTGTTATTAGAGTTTAGTTTCGTTACCTCAACCCAACCTACAAATACTAATCCTAAATTAATTCCTATACTGATAATAGAAGTGTCTAGCTCCGCTTTTGATAAAATGGTAAAAATTATCAGCCTCATTTTTAATCATTAGGATGACAAACAGTAATGTTAATTATAACTAAATTATCCTGGCATAATTGGATTTGACTTTGAAAGAGCGATCGCCTCAAAAACTCTGCTACTAAAAATCAACAAAATATCAATATATTATACCAAATTCACGCAAAGATTGTGACCATAAAATATTCTGACAAAGAATAGAAATATTTGCACTTCTTCTATTAAGACCTACCACCTAACACCTAGCACCTACTACCAAGTAATGTAGCAATATTTGATGAAAATGGTATTAACTCTCTGGATTCGTAATTTCTCCCATAAACAAAATACTCCCAGAATCATTATCCAGAATCGCAAAAAAGAAAGGTCGATTAACTAACATATCAACGGATATTTCTGCACTTCTTATACCCATAGTTACACTCGTAGTAGCTCCAGCTTCTGTTCCGGCTTCATTTACTTCTACAAATGTTTTATGTTTTACCTCATCAATATATAACTCTGGCGGAATTGGTCGCATCCTAGAAAAATCTGCCAATTTATCATCAAAAGCTACTTCCATTCCTAAAGATTTCAGCATATCATTGAGTTTAATTTCATATTCACTCTTAAATTTTGGCAAACCTAAATGTACTTTATAAAAATCAAAACTGAGCATCCAATTTCCCCAATTTTTATTATTTAAAACTTGATAAAATCCCTCTAAACCAACTTCTTCTCTAGGCAGAAATATATACATACTGACACGACCCTCTTCATAGGGTAAACTAACAGCCTGAAAATAGTCATTTTCATAATATAAACATCTACTAGACTGGAACATTATCGGATGTTGTTTTTGAGTTCCATCAGGCAAAGTGAAAGGCTGTTCTTTTGTATCTGCTTCTAAAAATTTTTGCTCCCAATTTCCTTGAAAATAAATAGCATTTAACAACACCATGACAGAATCAGGTTCTAAATTTTCGATAATTTTATCAATTTTGCCATTGGTCTTTTCATTTACCCAACTATTAATAATTGCCGGGGCTTGGGGATTGTTAAAGTCAAGTTCGCTGACTTTACTATCATAAAATTTTTGATTACTTTGAATGAAATTTTTATCAAAAGATACTCCTTTTTTCATCCAGATTGAGTTAGCAATATCTAAATTAATTTCTGGGTTTAGACTATTCAATAACATTCTTAATTGTTGATTTGCTTGATTAATTTCTGCTAAACTCATTCCCTGAAAATTTAGCGTTTTTGTCATCGCATCTTTAGTTTTACCTTCAGCCCCATTGTAGGTCATAGAAAGAGCGAACGCGATACTACTAGGGGAGATGAATATATTTTTATCTGTCTCTAATTTAATAATTTCAGAAAATAGTTGAAAAGCAAATCTATTATTAGCAGAAACTAATTTCATGCTGATGTCCATATTTTGGGTTTGTGTTAACATATTGTTCATCTCATTGTTATAATCATCAGTATAAAAGTTGGTAGTTTTTAACTGAGTTGTAATTCCCGGTAAATCACAGACCCCAACAATCAAAGTTAAACCAATCGCCCCTAAAGACATTTTGGTAAAAATAGCATAACATTTACTTAGAAGTTCTTTTAACATTCTGTTACCTCAGAGGAGTGAAAAACTAACAATGACAACAGAGCTAATTTTTAATAGCGCTAATATATTCGTCTTACCATTTTGGGCAATAATCATATTTTTACCCAATTGGAAAGTTACCCGGAAAATCATGGAATCTTTGATTCCATTTATATTATTAGCTGCGTTATATCTTTACTTATTAATTAGTAGTATTACCCCTGAATCTGCGGCAGCTTTATCGAATCCAACTTTATCTGATATTGCTAAATTCTTTGGAGAAGAATCAGCAGCAGCAGTAGGATGGATTCATTTTTTAGTCATGGATTTATTTGTTGGTCGCTGGATTTATTGGGAAGGACAACGCACAGGTATTTGGACTGTCCACTCAATAATTCTCTGTTTATTTGCCGGACCTTTTGGTTTATTATCTCACATTTTAACCTATTGGATAACTCAAAAATTCTTCCGTAATTCTACAGAAAATACTACTTCAAACCTCACTGTGGAAGAAATTTCATTAATTGATAATTGAACAGGGATAATTGATCAGGGATAATTGATAATTACAAGAAGGTTAAAACCGTTACGGAATTGCAGTTCCGGAAATATTATTTCTTTTCTTGGTCGATTGGATATGGCGTTTGCGCTCCGCAAAGCTCCGAAGTGCGCGTTTGCGGAGTATTCCGTAGGAAAGCGTCCCGGAGGGAAAGGAAGGCGCAAAGAGTGCAGAGCCGCTCCGAAGCATCGCCATTCCATCCTACGGACTGCTGCGCTTTCCGACCGCTTTTTCCCCTGAAAAGGGTCGGCTTTCAACCAGAATTATTTAATTATTAATTATGAATTATTAATAATTCGGTAAAATCAAGAGGGTGTATCTAACACCCTTTTAACTTCATCAGTTCTTAATTAAGATTCAGTAGTTTCTCAGACCTAGCTAATATTGTGATAGTTAAATAAATTATTAGATATAGCAATCCTATTTGAGTCGTGTACAAAATTTTAATGGCTTTTAGGGAACAGGCAATATTTTCAGTTTTTTGATTTACTTTTTGATTGGTCACAACCTATTTAAGATTGCTATATAAGCTGAAGTAAGCATTCAGCATTTAGCTGACAGCGTTCAGCTATTAGCTTCAGACTAATACTGAATATTTTAGAGAATTGCTATAATTATTAATCAAATCATCATTAGACAAATCTCTAGAAAAATCTCTAGTTAAAAATGTAATAAAGGTTGAACAAATGCTTACTTCGTTCATAAAAAACCTGACCCCTGACCGCTGAAATGCTGAATGCTTAAAAACTGACTAAAATTCATCTAAAAAAATGAAGTTTTTGTACGAAAAAAATATACTCCCTGAAAAAAAATAGCTCATAAAAGCCCTTAAGAACTAAAAACTTTATACATTATTCCTGACAACCAACTCCCCTAAAAGCTAATACCTAAAATTTAAAACTTTAAAATAAAATACGAGGTAAAATCATGCCAGTTAAATATGATATAGTCGTCATCGGTGGCGGTTCCGGAGGTCTAGTAGTAGCAGCAGCAGCAGCTATACTCAGAGCAAAAGTAGCATTAATAGAACGCGATCGCCTCGGTGGGGACTGTCTCTGGTTTGGTTGCGTTCCTAGCAAGTCATTAATTCACGCCTCCCGCATCGCATATCAAGTCAAAAATGCCGGAAAATTTGGCATTCATACCCCACCACCAGAAATAGAATTTGCCAAAGCAACAGGTCACGTTCAACAAGTAATAGCTAATATTGAACCCCATGACTCACCAGAAAGATTTAGAAATTTAGGGGTAGAAATATTCTTTGGAGAAGGTAAATTTATAGACCATAAAACTTTTGAATTAGAGGGTAAAAAATTCACAGCCAGAGCATTTGTAATTGCCACTGGTTCCCGACCAGCAATTCCACCAATAGAGGGATTAAAATCTGCTGGTTTTCTTACAAATGAACAAGTTTTTTCTCTCCAAGAACGCCCAAATTCTCTAGCAATAATTGGTGCTGGTCCTATTGGTTGTGAGTTGGGTCAAGCATTTTCTCGTCTGGGAAGTGAAGTGACAATTATCTCTAGTAAAAATCAAATTTTACCAAAGGAAGACCCCGAAGCAGCGCAAGTTGTACAAGCACAATTTGAGTCTGAAGGTATTAATATTTTGAGGGAAGTAAGAGCAGAAAAAGTAGAAATTTTAGATGGGAAAAAACAAGTAACAGCAGGTGATAAAAATATTACAGTTGATGAGATTTTAGTCTCGGCTGGTAGAAGTGCAAATGTAGAATCTCTGGGTTTAGAAGCTGCTGGTGTAGAAGTAGGAAAAAAAGGGATTATTGTTAATGATAAATTACAAACTACTAATTCTAAAATTTATGCTTGTGGCGATGTAATTGGTGGTTATCAATTTACTCATGTGGCTGGTTATGAAGCTGTTGTGGTGTTAACAAATGCCTTATTTTTTCCTATTAGTAAGACAAATTATCGAGTGATTCCTTGGGCAACTTTTACTGACCCAGAATTGGCAAGAGTTGGCTTGACTGAGCAGCAAGCAAAGGAACGTTATGGGGATAATATATATATGTTGAAGCAAGATTTTGCTGATGTTGACCGCGCTCAAGCTGAGGGAGCAACTAATGGTTTTGGAAAGATTATTACTAAAGCTAACGGACAGATTTTAGGAGCACATATAGTTGGGTCTTCTGCTGGTGAGTTAATTCATGAAGTTGTTTTGGCAATGTCGAATAAGTTACCTGTTTCGGCTTTGACTGGGATTCATATTTATCCAACTTTATCTGAGGTGAATAGTAAAGCTGGTTTGTTGTTTAAGAAGCGGAAATATGCTGAAAATTTATGGCAGCAAAATCTCTTAGAGAAGTTTTTTAGTTGGCGGCGATCGCTTTAATTCTAGTTTATTGAAGAAGGAAGAAGGAAGAAGGAAGAAGGAAGAAGGAAGAAGGAAGAAGGAAGGGAAAATAATTATAGGGATGTGTGGCTTCTATAATAATAGAACCCATTTGAGGTCTATTTAAAAAGAGGGAGGAGAGTGACCGGAGGTGTGGGAAGTGTGGGAAGTGTGGGGAGTGTGGGGAGTGTGGGGAGTGTGGGGAGTATTTTCTAACATGAAGTGCCTGTTTTTTCCCTATATTTTATAACTTTTCAGCCAGTCTTCCTGGTTCAGAAGTTAAATAATTTAATGACGGACGAAGATATGCTTAGGGGTTCTATAGAAGCTACTTTTAGCGATAAATTTCGAGCTTTAGTTTTTGTAGCATTCTCTTTTCATGGTTGGTATAACTTATGGTGTTACTGGAGCATGGGAGGAGGCAGTAGGGACAATTAATCAATATGTCCCTATTTCCGAAATTCTTAATCCTGACTACTGACTACTGACTAATGACTACTTATCTAATTGAAAGGCCCTGTAATATAATTACCTATTTACTCGAATTAATTAAGAATTTTTTCGATTAATTATAAGCTTATTAAAAAGTAATTTCAAGTAATATCTTTACAGATTTTCATTTTTTTAGCGGATATATTGAGCTTATAGATAAGGTTTGTAGTGAAACCATTATCATTCAGGTTCTCTGAGACAGCTAGTAGTGTACACTGGCCTTTGTTAAATCGCAATTGTAGGGAATAGTTAAATAATTTATTGAGATTAATTACTATTTAGTCTTAATTTATGATCGAACTACATATCGCTAGGCGATCTACTTAACTAAGGGAGAAAACCGAGAACTCGAAACATCTGAGTCGAGCTAATGAGATGTGCTTTACCTATCGAAGAGGTAAAACAGCAACACAGCTCAAACAGTTGATTTCAATGAAAACTAATCAGGAGTGTCGATGATGGCAAAAATTGGTATTTTTTACGGTAGCACATCCGGTGTAACTGAAGAAATCGCTATAGCATTGCGCGAAAAATTCGGCGAAGAACTTTGCGATATCTATAGTATGGAAGAAGACTTCGACGAATATAGTCAACTTCTTGATTATGATTATTTATTATTAGGTTCTTCTACCTGGGGAGCGGGGGAAGTACAAAACGACTGGCGCGAGCCACTATTTGAAATAGAAATCGACAAACCAGATTTTAGTGGCAAAACTATAGCCTTATTTGGAGCAGGCGATGGAGTCAGTCACGGGAAGCACTTCGTTGGCGCCCTGGGAATTATGTGTAATATCTTCGAGAAATTCGGCGCAACTATAGTCGGAGAGGTTCCCACCGAAGGTTACAATTTTGAGCATTCTACTGCAGTGCGCGATGGTAAATTTGTCGGACTGCCAATAGATGAAGTTAACGAAAGTGAGAAAACCGAAGAGCGAATTAACCAGTGGGTAGAAACATTACGCCCCATTCTTGTTAGCGCCGAAAGTGATGTCTTGATACCTGCTTAGAGACAAAAATTTAAGTTATTAAAATCAACGGAAATTTAATAGCAAGTCTCGTCGAATCTTCAAAAAAGTAGCTAGTTTTGTTTGCATCTAAATAATTATCTCTTAATTGAGTAGGGGTATTTTGTACTCCTACTTTTTTCCCTTGGGCATAATTATACAGCTTGGGTATTGATTTATATGGGGAAACTAATATAAATTAAACCATAACTAAAACATCCATTACTAAACCACTAAAAATGCGTTCCTACTCCTTAATAGCTCCTGCAAAAATTAACCTGTATCTAGAAATAATCGGCGATCGCCCAGACGGTTATCACGAACTAGCAATGGTCCTGCAAAGTATAAACCTGGCAGATAAAATTGACATCCGCGCCATCGGTATCGAAACCATCATCGTTAAATGTGACCATCCCCAAGTCCCCCCGGATGCAGGAAACCTCGCCTACCGGGCCGCCTCCCTCCTCAGCAAACAATTTCCAGATATATTTGCTAGATATGGTGGGATAGAAATAACTATTCACAAACATATTCCCGTAGCCGCAGGATTAGCAGGAGGCTCAACCAACGCAGCAGCAGTATTAGTGGGATTGGATTTAATGTGGGAGCTAGGTCTAACTCAGAGGGAGTTGCAAGAGTTGGGGGCGCAGTTGGGGTCAGATGTTCCTTTCTGCATTAGTGGAGGGACCGCCTTAGCTACGGGACGCGGTGAAATACTCTCCCCACTGCCAAATGTCGAAGGTCTCTATGTAGTCTTAGCCAAATACAAAAATCTCTCTGTTTCTACACCCTGGGCGTATCGTACCTATCGCCAAGAATTTGGTCACACCTATGTCTCGGAGAGTTCCGGTCAGGAAAGTAGCAGGGAGAGGGTACATTCGGGGCCAATAGTATCGGCGATCGCCCATCACAACAATAGTGAAATTGGCAAACTATTACACAACGACTTAGAAAAAATTGTGCTACCAGAATATCCCCAAATCTTAAAATTAAGAGAAGCTTTTGCATCCCAAAACATCCTGGGGACTATGATGTCAGGGTCGGGGCCAACTGTATTTGCCTTAACAGAATCTCAGGCCCAAGCGGAGTCAGTTCAAGCAGCAGTAAAAGCCACAATGGCAGACCCAGAATTAGATTTTTGGATAGCAACTTTTAATCCCAATGGTATTGCTATTGCTCATTAAATTACCTTCTTAATTATTCAAAATCTCTCCTCCTTTTTTCCGGCTTCAATAATTCAAAATTTATGACTAATTCAACACCAAAATCTGACAATAATTCCACCCAAAATGTCAATCCATTACAATGTTTAGCCAGTGCAGTAATTTCTGGAGGATTAGGCACAGGTGCTTATCTATTAATGAAATCAATTGCCGAAACATTTGCCAGTAAACCTATTATTTCAGATAATGTATTTGTGGTTAATATTTCGACGGCAGTTAGAGCGTTAGTGGTAGGAGTAGTTGCATTTGCAGCTTGTATGTGTGGTATGGTTACTCTCGGTTTAATTGCCTTAGCTATACAAGTAACATTTCAGCGATTTACAAATAAAGAAATGTCTGAAGAAAATTAACCAATTTATGGAAATCAAAAGTGCGTAGCGTTGCTAGGGAAGAGAAGCCATCTTAAAAATCACAAATTACACAACTTTCACCAATTGACAATTGAATAATTACCCCTTCTTAAAAGAAGGGTATTGATACTTAAGGATTTGATTTTATACCCTTAAAAGGGAAATATTTAAACCTGAATTTTCTAATAATTAATAATTAATTATTAATACTAAATCTGGCTACCAAAGATACTTTTTCAAATTTTTCAAATTCATCTCTAACCCTTATACCTTACCTTCAGAATAAACCTTATTGTTAAAAGGGATTTAGTATAACTATTAATTATTACTTATTCGGTAATACTAGATTTTAGGTTTCTCTGACAGAAAATTAACTCAGTCAAAATATCTTGACCATATAGATAAATAAAGTCGTTAACTGACTATTTTTTACATGGTTAAAAAATTAAACAGTATGGAAATATTTACTATCGGTCATTCTAATCACAGCATCGAAACGTTTATTTCTTTGCTGGAAAAACATCAGATAAAGGCTGTGGCAGATGTGCGGTCTCATCCCTACAGTCGTTATTTACCCCACTTCAATAAATACCCACTTTCAGAAGCACTTTCAAAAGTAGGAATGAGTTATGTATTTCTCGGTCGAGAATTAGGTGGAAGACCAGAGGATTTAAATTGTTATGATTTACAGGGAAAAGCACTCTATGAAAAAATTGCAGCTACCTCGTTATTTGCAACAGGAATTCAACGTTTAATTGAAAGCTTGGAAAAATATACAATTGCTTTGATGTGTGCTGAAAAAGACCCTATTACTTGTCATAGAACAATTTTAGTATGTAAAAATTTACGTCAGTATGATGTAGAAATTAATCATATTTTGCCTTCAGGAAATTTGGAAACTCACTCTCAATTAGAAGAGCGATTATTAGCTAAGTTTAATAAATCAAATAATCAGCCAATTCAGTTAAATTTGCTAGAGACACCATCAGAATCTCAAGTAAAAATTGATTTGGAAGCAGCTTATAAAAAACAAAGTAATGAGATTGCTTATACAGTAAAAAAAATTAGGCTGTTTACTATTGGATTTACCAAAAAAACTGCCCAGGATTTTTTTGAGGTTTTAACCAGTTCAGGTATCAAAAGAGTGATAGATAGTAGGCTGAATAATTCCTCTCAGTTAGCAGGGTTTACTAAACATAAAGATTTAGAATATTTTTTAAAAAAGATTGGCAATATTGATTATCTTCACTTGCGGGAACTAGCTCCTACTAAAGAACTATTGAATGAGTATAAAAAGAATGGGGGAAACTGGGAAAAATATGAGCAACAGTTCTTAAAATTAATGAGCGATCGCCAGGTGGAAAAAAAAGTTTCGCCAGAGCTTTTAAATAAAAGTTGTTTGTTATGTTCTGAAGCAACGGCAGAATATTGTCATCGTCGTTTAGTGGCGGAATACTTAAATAGAAAATTGGGTAACATAGAAATACATCATTTATAAATTGAATAAATAAATTTTTGCTATGACCCAGATAGTTTGCCTAGCTAATTCTTGGAAAAATGGAGAAAGATGTATTGCAGGAATTGAGATAAGTTCTAAAAAATGGGTACGACCTGTATCAAGTTTAAATGATGGTCGTATACCATTCAATATACGACAGATTCAAGGGAAAGAACCGCAATTATTAGATATTTTAGAAATTCCTTTAGAAGATAGTGGGCCTGATTTTGGATTTCAGTCTGAAAATCGATCTATATTACCTGGAGAATGGCAAAAAGTAGGATACTTTTATCCATGAGACTGGTTAATTAATTACGAGCAAAATTAATCATACATTCTGCACAATAGAGGTAAAGCTGTTTCTTTTGATTATATGCAAAATTTACCTATGGCTAAACGCCGAACTCTACAACTTGTTAGAACAAAAGAGTTTCATGTTGAATGTGAAGAAAATGATTATGGAGAACTGAGGTGGAAAGGTTATTTAAAAACAGTAAATGGCGTGACACTAGAGAGAGTTAGTATTACAGATCCAAGATTTATTGAAGAAGAAGAACTAGATTATTATGATTATTATAAATTCCCAGATTGTTTAATAACTTTGAGTTTAGGAATGCCGTTTCGTTGGAATGAAGGAGATGATTTTTACTGTTATAAGCTTATTGCTGGTGTAATTAACTTAGATAGAGAAGCGAAATATAGAGAAGCGGAATATTGGGCAGAGTTAGAGAGAAAAGCAGAAGCGGAATCTCAGGAATATTTGGCGGAATTTCATGAATACTTAGATAGAAAACGAGAAGCAGAATCTCAGGAATATTTAGAAAGAGAAGCGGAATATTGGGAAGACTAATAATTTCATTATATTTGTAGTAGACTGACACACTTAAAATTGTGGAATAGATTTTAATTTCTAGGTGTCTTCATCTATCTCTTATTTTGAAGTGTAAAGTGCAGGGAAAGTCACTAATCTATCTTTATCTTCCCATACCTTCCATACCTCACCTTTTTCCCACACTTTCTTAACAGATTATTTTAGCTGTGCAGCCTCAAGTAGGTCGAATTTATGGATAGTTAACCAAATCTTAAAGCTTCAAAATTTGACACTTTATTCCTTTCTGTTCAACCTATATTAATGATAATTAATTAATCCGATAATATTAGACTTTCTCCCGTAACATCTCTAATTCTTCCCGCAAAGACAAAGGCTCATATCCCAACCCAAAAGCTAGAGAACTATCCAAAGAAACATCAGCAGGTCGAGGTGCAGCCATTGTTACATCTTTTTGCAAACAAGGTTTTAACTTATCTTTTGGCAGTTCTAAAACCTCCGTCATTAAACAACCAAATTCATAACGAGAAATACGTTTTTTTCCTCCTAAATGTAAATATCCCTCGACTTTTTCCAAAGCTAATAATAATCCTTTAGCAGCAGTATTAGCACTAACAGGAGTTCTAATTTCATCAGTAAATAAATTAAGCTCTTTTCCTGCTCTTAAAGTTTGGATAAAACCTTGAATAAAACTATTAGAAGTAGGAGAAGCTAAACCAAACATTAAAGGCATTCTACAGATAGCCGTCTTGGGGTAACGTGCCAACATTCCCTGCTCCGCCAAAACTTTTTGTTCCGCATAAATACTAACAGGAGACACCAAGTCAGTCTCTCGATAAGGAGGGTTTAAACCATCAAAAACTAAACCTGTAGAAGTAAAAACACAAGGTATTTGATAATCTGCACAAAGTTCAGCAATATAATTAGCAGCTATGACATTAATCTGATATGATTCTGTGGGATAAGTCTGACATAAATTAGGGCTAGATATAGCAGCAGCATGAATAACAGCTTCCGGTCGGATATTTTCAAATAAACTTTTTATTTCCCCAAAATTTCCCAAGTTAACTTTGAGACTAATAACTCCTGGAATTTGAACTGGATGTGTGAAGTATGTACCATAAACTTGCCATTTATTTTGAGCAATTTGACAAATATTCCATCCCAAGAAACCACTAACTCCTGTAATTAATAATTTACTCATATATCTAATACTTAGGTGTGATAAATTTTGGGTACAAATAGTTGGACTCTTACTAAGACTCAGGAGGAATAAATCGGCGTTGGTAAATCAAGAGATGAAACTTTAAAAGTAATCTGTTTTTAATACCTCTAAATATTTAACCAGAGTAACTGGTGAGTATCACCCCTAGTAGAAAATCATCCCACCAATTACCAACGCCAATAAATCTAACCATTTTTTTTGGTCTGACTCTATTTTAGTCAAAGAGACATTAAAATAAAGTCTTATAATCCCCAAGCAAAAGGGTTTTCTATTCCTAGCAAAACTGATGTATGACCGCTCAAGCTTAACTACTTGTGGAAAATTAATTTAAAATTTTCAGAGAGTAGGGAGTACCGGAAAAATATATTTATATAGTTTGATAAGTATATCAAAAATAATTTGCCTTACCTACTTCACCTCAGCAGTAAATATACAATTAATTTTGCTTGACTACTTATTTGTAACTTTTTTTCACTCTTGCTGTTAAGAGCGATTAATTTCATAAATTTATATAGCAATTCCCACAGTTATGAGGTACAGTAAGTTTTCTCTCTTTTCCTGTGTCAAATAAGATCGAGATATGAGGTGTAGTTCAGGAGTCCGAGAAACCCTATAAAGCATTTTTCATACAAGTGGCGTATATCTCAAAGTTTTTAAATTCTCTCTAGACAGTTTTCTAAAACACAAATTTTCTATCTCATCCAACCGAGAAAGTCTATAATAGACATCTCCAATAATAAAAAATAAAATCAATTATTTCTTCCTACTCCCTGCTCCCTACTCCCTGTTTTCCGGAGATGTCTAATACTAATTTTTAAGTAGTAAAAAGGGCTAATCATACCACTAATCAAAAATTGTAATTCACAGGCAGCAACTAAATCAGTTTTAACTTCCTGTCTATACTTAAAAATATGTCTGACAGCTCGGCGCAAATTTCCCAAAAATATCCTGCTCATTACAATTGGTTTTTGCCAGTTTTTCACATTAATTAGCCGAAGTTCGCAAATACAAATTCCCACAGTATTAGACAAAGAGAGCAAATAACCTCTTTCTAATCTAGACTTAGGAATTTTATGAAAAATGTGCATATTTGGGTTATACCAAATTTCCCAACCACCTCTATATAAATGAAGAGATATCTCAAAATCATTTCCACCTCTTGTAGTTCTAACTAAGCGTCGGGGAACATTTTCCAGCCAAGCTTTTTTCCTAACTACTAATCCCGCTCCAGGTGGCAAACTTAAATTTTCTGGGTCGTATAAATGAGCTTCTGAACCTCGTTCTTTAATCGCTAAAAATGATTTAATTCTCTCAAAATTTTTTGGAGGTTCAACTTCAAAATCTCCATGAATTTGACCGCCATAAGCTCCTGCTTTTGGGTATTCTTGACCAAATTTATAAGCCATATAAACCCAATCAGGAGTAGGCAAAGTATCATCATCAATGAAACCAATCAATTTTCCTCCAGCCTCTTCTACCGCTTTTTGACGAGCAAAAGCTAACCCTTGTTGTCTTTCAAAAGAATATCTTAACGGGAAATCTGTAGACCAATTTTCTTGATAACTTTGAACAACTTTTGCTGTATTGTCTTGGCTATTATTATCAACAACAATAACTTCCCAAGAAAATTCCTCAGTATTAATTTGAGAACGCAGTTTTTCTAATACCTCTGGTAGACGCATTTCCCCATTATAAGTAGGAATAGCTACTGTAAAATCTATCTGTTTTCCAATCATTAGAAAATTATTTATCTATAAAGTCTAAACTATCAAAAATATTTTTTGTGACTTTAGAAATAAGCTTTGATAACTACAGCTCCGAATAAACTTTAGAAACTGTTTATTAAAGTAATATTAACTAGCTATCAGCTTTTATCAGTGCAAAATTGTAGTGGACCGTTTCAGCTAAAGTAGTGCATTAAAAAAGTGTGGGTGGGAGGTGTGGGAAGAGGGGGAAGAGGGGGGAGATTAATCAACCCAGAATTTAAAATAAGAGTGCAACATTTAAGATGAAACAGTCCAGTAGGGTGCGTACTTACGGCTTAAATTTAGACTATGAAAGAGATTTAGTAATCCGTCATCACCCACCATTTTAGATGTGTCAATCCAGTAGAGCAACTTAGGCGACAATAAATATTCCCACTCACCAAGTCCTTAAATTTCCGCCGTAACCCACCGAACATACCTATATATTAAGCCAATAAACTATCTTAATCTTTAGTTTGAAACACTCTCTTAGTTAACTGATTATTTCATAAATATAGACTCATAAAAAAATCATCTAACAGCTTGTACCTGTAATTGAGATTTGATTCTATAAAAATTATCTTTTTCTACATTTTAACCATTCAATATAAAAGGTTGGGGACGCTCTATACCATAACCCTGAGCATAATTTACTCCCACTTTTTGCATTTCTTTAATTACATAACTATTTTCCACTGCTTCAGCAATAGTTTTGATACCCAACTTATCACCTATTTCATTAATTTTTTCTATGTCTCTCAGCTTCTCAGTATTTGTCAAAAATCCTTGTACTAACTTGCTATCTATTTTCATAAAATCTATAGGTAGTTTTTTCAGATAATCAGGGATTAATTTATTACGACCAACATTATCTAAAGTGAAATGACAGCCAATATCTTTAAAAACACTAATCAGCTTTCCTACTTGATTAAAATTAGTAACAGCAATACTTTCACTAATTCCTAAACTTATTGTCTCTGGATAAATTTCATATATCTCAAACTGCTGACGCAAAAATTGGATAAAATTTTCATCATTCACAGTTGCCTGACTCAGATTAATTTCATAAACAAATAATGGTTGAATTTTAACCACCTTAGAAATTTCAGTAAACAATGTTTTGATTACCCATCGGTCAATAGCTAACATCAAATTATAACGTTCAGCAGTGGGTAGAAATTTCCCTGGTAATATTATCTCCCCTGTTTTGTCTTCAAGCCTTAGCAGAATTTCAGAATGTTTACTATTTAATTCTTGGTTATTAATTGAAAATATATTTTGGGAATGAAGACAAAAGCGTTTTTCTTCAAAAGCTGTGGCAATAGTTTCTAACCAATATTCACTTTTAGCTAGTCGTGGATTACTCCGTGCTTTTGCTTCAGTTTCTTTTTGTTTATGCCATATAAAAAATGGGCTTTTGATTGTATTCCACAAAAATTCTGTCTGGCAAGCACTAACAGTATCAGTTGTAATTTTGTTTCCTTTTTTTATTAAATGAAGTACCAATCTACGGAAGTCATTTGCCAGATAAGCTGGAAAAAGTAAGGGTTTTTGCCAACTTTTTAGAGTCATCATTCTCAATTGATATCGACTTAAACCAACACAGCGAACAAGCATTAACAAGTAATCTCTTTTCAGTCGAGAATTAGGTATTCTATGATCAACAACCATTGCCGGATTATACCAAATTTCCCATCCGGCTTTCTGAATATTAATGAGAGCTTCTAAATCTTCACTGGCTAATCGTGCTTTTTTAGTTGTGTGATTCAAAAATAAAGTCTTGGGAACTGCTTTTTGCCACGCTTTCTTACGCACAACTAAGCCAGCTCCAGGAGGCAAAATTTTATGTTTTGGATTGTATAAAAGCGGTTGATTTCCTCTCTCTACTATTGCTAAAAAACAAGCTATTTCTTGAAAATTTTCTGGTAATTCTACTTCAGAATCTTGCTCAAAAAAATCAGCATGAATTTGGCTACCATAAGCACCGACTTGAGGATGTTCCTGGGCAAAAGTATAAGCTTGAGCTACCCATTCATAATCAGGTAGATTATCATCATCCAAAAATCCAATTAATTCGCCTTTTGCTTTTTCGACACCTCTTTGTCTGGCAAAAGCTGCACCCTGCTTCGGAGCAAAAGCATATTCAAGTGGCATTGATGAGGGCCAATTAGCTTGATTAGCTTTAACTATTTCGGCTGTCAAATCTGTGCTGTTATTATCAACAACAATTACTTCCCATGAAAAGTATTCTGTGTTAATTTGGTATTTTAATCTTTCTAAGACTTTTGGTAGATGTGTTTCCCCATTATAAGTAGGAATAACAACTGTAAAATCAATCTTTGTCATTAGTATTGTGAACCTTAACGATTGATATATATTTTATTTTAAAGATTAGTGGTCTAATCGTTATCTGTCTCCAATATTAGTTTTTTGCAGTTCCATAAACTATTCAAAGCAATAGTTCGTGGTTTATTAGAAAATACTGAAAATATTCATCAGTATTTTTACTAATATCCACATCACCCTGCTGAGACTAAATATATCTTAAGTAGGTCTCACTTTATATAAAGATTTAGTAAAGAATGTGGATAAATTATTGAATTTACTCTTGAGTTAATTGAGTATAAAAAATCTGGATCTACTACTCCTATTTTGGTTGTCAAAAAATATTCTATTAAAAGGGAATAGGCAACAGGGAACAGGATTAAGAGTTTCAGGATTTTTATCTATTTTTTGATTTGTTATAAATGATTGAGGATTGCTATAGATATCATATATATATAACAATCTTATTTCAGTTTTAATATTCTGGTGGTACTTAGGAGTCAGGAGTAGTAGGGACGATTTCCTACGGAATACTACGCAAACGCAAATCGCCCGTATCATAATTTAAACGGTTTTCAGTTAATATTAACTGTTATAAAAATTTTCACAACCCATTTAGGATTGCTATATATACCTAAGTTAATATCAGTTAATGATATAATGACAAACTATAAGTCTGGACTTCGGTTAAATTTTCATATAGACAGCCATAGTGCATCCTTACTGCTCTGAGATAGAACAACATTTCGCTTCACAAAAATAACTAAAATAAATCAATAATTTAACGATAATTGAAACAATATGCGAATCTTACAAATAGTGCCATCTATTTCTCTAGTTTATGGCGGTCCTAGTCAAATGGTTTTAGGACTTTCTACTGCTCTTACTGCTCAAAATATTGATGTGACTATTCTCACTACAGATTCTAATGGAGATATAGGTCAAGCACCTTTAGATGTTCCTTTAGATAGACCTGTTATCCAAAATGGTTATCAAATTCGTTATTTTCATTGCTCCCCATTCCGTCGTTATAAATTTTCCCTTAAATTATTACAATGGTTAAATCAACACGCTGCGGAATTTGATTTAGCTCATATTCATGCTTTATTTTCACCAGTAACTACCATAGCTGCTACTGTGGCTAACTATAACAAAATACCCTATATTTTAAGACCTTTAGGTACTTTAGATCCGGCAGATTTACGCAAGAAAAAACAACTCAAAAAAATTTATGTTTCTTTGTTAGAAAAGCGGAATATTGCCAATGCTGCAGCGCTTCATTTTACCAGTATTGAAGAGGCAAAAGTTTCCGAAAGATTTGGTTTATCAACGACAGATTTAGTAATTCCTTTAGGTGTTAACCCACCAGAACAAGAGCAAGCAAAAAAACAGTTAATTAATTATCTTAAATCTCAAGGGATAGATATCCAAAATCCCATGATTTTGTTTATGTCTCGCATTGAACCAAAAAAAGGGCTGGATTTATTATTACCAGCTTTAGAAAAGTTATTAGCAGCAGGGAGAAAGTTTCAATTTATTTTAGCAGGTGCAAATCCCCAAGACCCTAATTATGAAGCAAAAATTCAGGAAAAAATAGCAACTTCACCTCTGGCTAAATGTACTAAAATCACAGGGTTTGTGACAGGGGAAATCAAATCAAGTTTGTTACAAGTTGCTGACTTATTTGTATTACCTTCATATTATGAGAATTTTGGCATTGCAGTTGCAGAAGCAATGGTAGCTGGTACACCAGTAGTTATTTCAGACCAAGTTCATATTTGTGAAGATATAGCTAATGCAAAAGCAGGTTGGGTTAGCAGTTGTGAAATAGGAAATATGGCTGATTTAATAGAGTTAGCTTTGGAGAATCAAGAAGAAAGAAAACAAAGAGGATTAAACGCTAAACAGTTAGCCAGAAAAAATTATAGTTGGGAAGCGATCGCTAAACAAACTATCCAAGCTTATCAAAACATTATTGCCTCCCGATAGGTTAGTCATAGAAAATTTTAAATTAGGGAAAATAATTTCTCAAATTCCCCTAATTTTTCAAAAAATTCAAGATTAAAAAAATTCTCAGGACACTACATTTAATCTACTCTTCCTGATTTTGATTATTTTTATATTTTCTAGATTTCTTTTTGGTAAGTTGATAGTTTTCCGACTGCTCCTGAAAAATTTGTGAAGCTGTTTCTGCTGGAACTTCTAATACCTGACACAAACGAGTTAAAAACACCTGTTCTTTTCCCGATAAAACTCCATCTACTAAAATTATATTTGTAGCTAAAGTAAACGCTGTTTCTTTATATTCCGGATGGAGTACATCATTAGCAGTAGCTACTAAATTATTTATTCCTTTTTCACTGAGCATATTTAATAGCTTATCGAGTGTCTTTGTAATTTGTTTTTCGGAATATCCTTTAAACAATTCCATTTGAGACAGAAGCGTAATAACTCGTTCTGTTTCTATATCTAACAGATAACCATCAGAGGCAATAGCAGATACCGCAATAGCAGCTATTGCTTCGGCTTGTGAGAATCTAACTTTATTTGCATTATTACCCTTAAATACTTTATTCAATAAACTCATATTAGGCATTGCCTCCCAATTTATTGTTTGTTGATTTTTTAACTATTTTAGTTTACCTTATATCAGAGCTTTCAACAGCTTATTATTTCTATCATGTAATTATATTTTTGTCAATTTAACTATCAGAATTTTTATAGCAGATTAATAAATGTCTTTAAACAACGAATTAGCAAGACCGAAATTAATTAATTTAAATATGCTTTTAAATTAATTAGGGTTTGATAAAAAAGTATTTTGGTAAGGGTAGGAGTCAGGAGTCAGGATAAATGAGAGCTATAGAGGAGGTAGTAGGAATAATCGTCCCTTAGTTTTTCTGCTATCTATAGTCACCCTTTAATGCTAACTTTTTTAACCTTTTGGATTTAAAATATTCGACTTTTTCCAGACCTAAAAAGGTTAAAACCTTAATTACAGCAGTTTCGGAGTTAGTGAGGTACAAAATTTTATCACTTTAATAAATAGCTGAAGATAGATTAGTCTTCAACTGTACGTCACTATCCTAAAAAGTCCTGTAACTTAATTGTCAGTTCTAAGTAGCATTAGTATTGATATTATTGAGGTAAATTTGAAGGTATGAATCCGAGATAAAAAAAATAGTTAAACAATTAATTATCCAATGGAGTTAAAAACAAACTTCCTCCCTCTGGAAACCCTAACTTATTAGACTTATCAAATCGCCAATGTTGACGATATAGACTGAGAAAATTATGACCGATAATTCCATCTATACCTAACGACTTAAAAATTTGACTATTCACAACTACACTATCTAAATTTTTCACCTCATGCTGTAGTATACTCACCCTTGATAACTTGACCTTATGAGCATTTTCCCTGCCACAGAATCCCAAAACATCTACCTTTTCTGCATTTAAAATATCAACTCCTAATTGTTCAGCTAAAACCTGTGACAAAACCATTAAATCTGCACCTGTATCCAACAAAAATATAAACGGCCCCTGACCATTAATCTTTACCTCCGTCAACATTACTCCCATCCTACCCAATAAAGGAATAGCATCAGCCACAGAACTAGAAGCAGGCAATAATTTTAATTGTAAATTTTGTGGATTAATAATTACATCAAAACTCTTCAAAAAATCCAAACCTAAAACACCTGATAAATTACCAGGAATAGCCATATTAGGTAATCCCATTCCTTGAAGACCATCCACAGTAGCTGCATCAACTTTTAGAGTAGGCAAACTATAGACATTAGCATTAATATTAGAGCAGTCATCACCGACAACAAAATAGGATAATAAATCATTAGGAATCGGAGTACCCACTAAACCCAATTCTTGAGCAATTTGACTATCTAAAATAGAGTTAGAAGCACCAGTATCTAACAAAAAATTTCTAGTTTTTTCAGCTACCGTTACTGGAATAGTAAATACTTGACTATTTGCAAGTTTTTGAAGCTTTACACTACCTTCGCCTTGACTGAAAGTTATTGGTATACTCGCCCCAGTTATTTCTAATAAAGCTTCCATTCTTTGATTAGCATCCGGACGAAAACTTCCATCTGGAGCTAACATTATTACTCTCGTTGTGCATTGCATAGAAGCTACTTGTAAAGCTTCTAAAGAAGTCTCTGTAGGTTTAACTATTTCTGTTACACATTTAGTTAGTTCTTGTAAAACTTCTTGAGATAATTTGCTAGGTGTTGATGATGGTGTTTGTGCGAAGCTATTATGATGATTTTTTCCATTAATATTTGGCTGAAATGTAGCAACAAAAGCAATAATTCCGATAGCCATAATAATTAATTTAATGGGTTTAATTTTTTTCATGTTTTAGGAAGGAATAGTAGTATTTTTATAAGTAGCCGGATAGAATTAAAGTTAATTGTAAATACAGGATAAAAGTAATAATTTGAGGGTTTTTAACATTGTCGAACATAAATTTGTTGTAAGGATTCAGCAATCAGCTTTCAGCTATCAACAATTAGTTATTAAATTACTATCTTGAAGGGGGAAATATTTTTCGTAGATGTCTATTCAAGACGGATAGATTAATAAATTTCATAATTCTGTACTACCTCACATAAAATTGGTATAAAAACCTGAATGCTTACAATTTGTTTATTTCTGTTCATCCACTTATTTATAATACAAAATTCAAGAAATGTAGTTATATGATAATTTAGATGATTGTTTACAAATTAAATTATAACTATATCTAGTAGCATAGAAACACCAAATATCTCTTCTTCACCCCATCTCTAATACCATTTTCATAAAATATTGCTACATTGGTTGGTTTCTAGGTATTAGGTATTAGGTATTAGGTTTTGGGCGTTAGGTGGCAGGAATGAAAGAAAACAACTGTAAATATTCCGTAAGCATTCAGCCGTCAGCTAGCCTCCTGCGTAGGAGCTGCGCTAACAGCTATGAGTTATTAACGTATCCTATTTGTCAGGAGTAATTAATCTCCAAAAAGTCAAATATAAAGAAAAAAATCATCAGCTAATTTGAATCACTTCTGTACGTTGGCTCGGCTATTAGCTGACCGCTGACTGCTAATAGCTGTTAGCTCCGCATTCCGCAGGAAATGCTGACAATATTCCTATCCTTTAGTGTCCGGATTTTACTGTAAAAATCTTGATTGAATTTGGTATAAAAAATCTTTAAATATACTATAAATTAAATTATAATTTTAGTTATCAGTTATAAAATTTTAACGCTTCAGTAAAAATTAAACTTTTTTACTATCTTATAAGCAGATACACAAAATTAGGCGTTGCAGATTTGCGGGATGAATGATAGGTTGGGACAGAGCAAGTCAAAGGGAAAAAATATGGAATGTCCAGAGTGCCAATCTAAACATATCCGTAAGAACGGTCGCAGACGCGGCAAGCAGAACCACATTTGTGTCAATTGCGGTCGCCAATTTGTATCGAATCCTCAAACTCAACTAGGATACAGTGACGATGCTCGTCTCATTTGTCTGAAAATGTATGTCAATGGTATGGGTTTTCGTGGGATAGAACGGGTAACAGGAATTCATCATACCACCGTCATCCGATGGTTACGACAGGTGGGAGAACAGTTACCGGATGCCTATGAACCCTCCGAAATTCCTGAAGTTGGGGAACTTGACGAACTACAAACTTTTGTCGGCTCAAAAAAAAGAAAATCTGGATCTGGACAGCAGTTGACCACTTCCAAGCTGGTATCTTAGGTTGGGTGGTAGGAGAACATAGTGCTCTGACTTTTGAACCTCTATGGCAGATTGTTGGATTGTGGGAGTGCTTCTTCTACGTTACCGATGGGTTTAAGGTGTACCCCCAGTATATTCCCAATGGCGACCAGATAGTGAGCAAGACCTACATGACCCGAGTAGAGGGAGAAAATACACGTCTAAGACATTATTTGGCTCGCTTACATCGCAAGACCTTGTGTTATTCCAAGTCAATAGAGATGCTCAAACATTCTATCAGACTACTAATTCACTATCTTAAGTTTTGGGATGTACCTGTTCCCTTGAGATTCATCCCTTGATTCAGCAACGCCCAAAATTATAGTAATTCCAATACTTGTGAACTACAGTTATCTTTTTATTCCCTGTTCCCTCAAACAAATTAATGAGTGTAACTCACGCTTTTGGGGAATTTCTATATATTAGTTATTCATTTTTAATTTGATTTTCTTCTTCCTGCTGTCTTAATTGACTAACAAAACTACTAACTCTATCTAAATACTTATCTCCCGCAGTAGCAGCAACATTATTATGACCAGCATCAGCAACCAAATATAAATCCTTAATTTTAGCCGGACTAACTGCAAATAATTTTTCACTCATATCAGCAGGAACCAACCTATCTTCCCTACCATGAATCAACATAATTGGTATTTCTAGTTGCCGTAATTTGCTAATAGAATCAAACCGTTGATGTAGCAGTAAATCAATTGGAAAAATTCGATAATTTCCCATATTATTCACAACATCTGCCATAGAAGTAAAAGAACTTTGAATAATTAAACCCGCCATTTCCGGATATCTTGTCCCCAATTCAATAGCGATCGCTCCCCCCAAAGAATGACCATATACAACTATATTTTTGGGATTAATTCCCCTTTGATTAATTAAATAATCCCAGACAATTTCCACATCTTGATAAACCTGTACCTCACTAGGAAAATTACCCCTACTCAGCCCATAACCTCGATAATCTACCAAAAATACATCAAAACCTAATTTATAAAACCGATAAGCCTGTTCAACATTAACACCAATATTCACACCATTACCATGCAAATATAACAACACTCTTTTAACATCTTGCTTGGCAGAATTAGCAGGTATCCACCATCCATGTATTTCTTCTAATTTACCCTCTTGACTTGACACAGGTAGCCAAACATCTTCATAGCGAAGCTGCACATTTTCCGGAGTCATCTGTATAACTGAACTAGGAACAAATATCAATCGTCGTTGCACCAAGACCAATAATATACAAATACCAATATAGGCGATCGCTAAAACCACCACTATAATCAAAAACCACTTCCAAACAGGAAAAAAATTAGATAGCCACATCATAAAAAAACGGCAGTTAGGTGTCAATTAAATCTATCAATTAATCAACACCTAAAGCCTCATACTTAAGAACTAAAGATTAACTCTCTAAATTCGAGGTTTACGTCTGTACCAATCATTAGATTGTTCATAAACATAAGCAACCTCAAATAACAGAGATTCCCTCAAAACATTACTAATAAATTGTATTCCAATCGGTAGCCCTTTTTCATCAAAACCACAGGGTAAACTCAAAGCAGGCAAACCAGCCAAATTAACTGGAATAGTCATTAAATCAGACAAATACATACTCAGGGGGTCATCAGTTTTTTCACCCACCTTAAACGCAGTAGTTGGAGCAGTGGGACAAGCCAAAATATCCACCTGAGCAAAAGCCTTATCAAAATCTTCCTTAATCAAAGTACGGACTTTTTGAGCTTTGAGATAATAAGCATCATAATATCCCGCCGATAAAGCATAAGTACCAATCATAATTCGGCGTTTAACTTCTGAACCAAAACCTTCTGCACGAGTCTTAGCATACATATCCAGAAGATTTTCCGAATTAGGAGTCCGGAAACCATATTTCACCCCATCATAACGAGCCAAATTTGCCGAAGCTTCCGACGGAGCAATAATGTAGTAAGTAGGTAGACCATAGCGGAATCGGGGACAAGAAACCACCTGAATCTCTGCACCCAACTCTTGCAAAGTTTCCATCGCTTTGGTTACAGCTTGATTCACAACTGGGTCTAAACCCTCACCAAAAGTTTCTTTAATCAGGCCAATTCTAATTTGACCTTTAGGTCTTAAATTAGGCTTCAGGTTCTTCGTGTAGTCAGGGATAGACACATTTAGACTTGTGGAATCTTTAGAGTCATAACCAGCGATCGCCTGCAACAAAATTGCAGCATCTTCAACTGTTCTGCCAAAAGGCCCTATTTGATCCAAAGAAGAAGCATAAGCCACCAAACCATAACGAGAAACCAGACCATAAGTAGGTTTCATACCTACTACTCCACAAAGAGAAGCCGGTTGACGAATCGAACCACCTGTATCCGACCCCAGGGCCACCACAGCCTCTTCAGCTGCCACTGCGGCCGCCGACCCCCCAGAAGAGCCACCAGGAACTCGTTCGATATCCCAGGGATTAGCAGTAACCTGATAAGCAGAAGTTTCAGTGGAACTGCCCATCGCAAATTCATCGAGATTAGTCTTACCCAAAATTACGGCCCCTGCATCCAGCAGTTTTTGCGTCACAGTGGATTCATAAGGGGGGATAAAATTTTGCAGAATTTTTGAACCACAAGTAGTGGGGATGCCACGGGTACACATATTGTCCTTAACAGCGATCGGAATCCCAGCTAGTGGTCCAATTTCCTCTCCTGTAGCAATTTTGGCATCCACCTGACTGGCCTGAGCTAACGCCTTGTCTGCTGTAACACAGATAAAGCTTTTCAACTTCGGCTCCAACTGGCTGATGCGCTTCAGAGCTTCTTGGGTAATTTCTACAGCAGAGCGTTCTTTATTTATTAGTTGTTGATGCAGCTCGCTAATGGATGCCATGCTTATATTGTCATTCCTAAAAGTGCAAGTATTTCTACCGTTTCACGCTTAGTCAGAAGCTTACCCTCGCGGAGGCGGGGGTCAGAAGTGAGACTTTAGTCACTTGAAACCTGAGTTTTACAGTAATTTCAGCTTATTCTTTCACTTCATGAGTTACCAACTATTTGTGACATTTTTTAAGTGAATTGGTATTAGATTTTGACACTCTAACCGTTAACCCTAAAAGGTTGAAAGGTTGAACGGAAGATTCTTGCTTCTTCAGGTTTGCCTAGCTAAAAATCATTGCTGATTACAAGCCTTGTCCAGATTCCCCTCCACAAGCCTTTGATTTTACTTCTACCGACTGTCTGGCGGCCGAAGGATTTTCCAACTTTAAATTGACACCTAATTTTTAGCTGTACTAGAGAATACTCGATTCTACCAGTAGCCTTGTCCGCAGTTAACCATCAAAAATTTCTGATTTTCTCTGGCAACTACATTTTGAAATAATTCAGCTATAGACCTTAGCAGAATCTGAAATGTGAAGTACCCCACCCTACTCCGTTGAGGGTGGGGCGCGCCTTCGATCAAGGCGTAACCGTCTTGATACACGGTATTTCAACCGTCTCTTTAGGCGTAGATTTGGATGCTTCCCACCCTATTTTTAGGTCAGAAAACTGAAGCAAATTTTGACAAGGGTTGATATCTCTATCATAAATCCTATAAACCTGATAAATATTCAGGTTTCAAGCTTAACTCAAATAATTTTCCTCATGGCAATTCTTTTAAACTCAAACTTAAATTCTATCCGGAAATTGACATAAATGGCTAGAGAAAAGAGTAGAGTCCCTCGATCCCCTACTAGGAGGAATGCCACCAAAAGCTCGTTTAAAACCATATCTTACGGTAGAAGAAATCAAAACTCGCTACCGACAAGCTCCAGATACCATCGAATCTCGTCGGTGGCATCTCCTACTACTAGTTGCTCAAAAGTGGTCGATTAAAAAAGCTGCTCAAGTTGTAGGACTGAACTACGATTATGCCAAGGAAATTGTTGGGCGCTACAACCGAGAAGGACCAAATTCTGTGAAAAATCGCAGTAAAGATCGTCAACCGCCACCGGCAAAGTCCTTATTGACAACGGATCAACAACAGGAACTTTCAGAGGCCCTAAAAGGTCCAGCACCCGATGGTGGAACATGGTCTGGTCCAAAAGTAGCTCGTTGGATTGCTAAAAAAACAGGTCGCGACCATGTTTGGCCTCAACGTGGTTGGGATTATTTAAAACGATTGGGAGTTAACTGGAAAAATCAATAGACTTCTGACAAAGTAAGTCATTTCAGTTATCAGTTATCAATTATTAGTACCTCTGCAATAAGGAGGCTTGAAATTTGGAATATTCTCTTTTTTTATCCCCTTAAAGGAGGAGGCTTTAAACCAGATTTTTTAGGCAATTACAAAAACTGATTTCTTTAGAGACTGTTTGTCAAATAAGTGTTAATAGAACAATAGTTCCTAAAATCCAAAATCAGTCATACTTCAAAGGATTAATAGCATTTTCATAAAATATTGCTACATTGGTTGGTTTCTAGGTTTTAGGTGTTGGCCATGGTCATTTCATTCTAGATTTTGGCAATGAATTTACTGGCTTTACAGATAGCTAAAGATGCGTTGTCTAAAGCTGGCAATAAGGTATTCTCGTAAATATATAAA
>JASJEE010000202.1 GCA_030064835.1 Microcoleaceae cyanobacterium MO_207.B10
AATTCCTAATTCATCTAACAATAAAATCACAGTTTTAGCATAGTCTGAAATAGAATATTCTCTAGGAGGTTTATCTGAATCTCCTAACCCCATTAAGTCCATAGCAATAACACGATATTTAGGGGCTAAAATTGCCATTAACTCTTTAAATTCGTCGCTACTTATAGGAGTCATGGGAAGTAAAACAAGAGGTTCTCCTTCTCCTCCTATTCGGTAAAAAATTTGTCCGTCTTCTGTGTCTAAAAAAGCTTTTTTTATTGCTTTATTCATATATTTTTTTGCTTGAGTTATGAATGGTTTTTATAAATTAGCATTATACAGCATATTCCAAGTATATATATAAGGAGAAAAATAATACTTTTGTGGTGCAGGACTCCTACTGACTACACACACCACACAAAAAAATTTTTCAGAACCCTAATATCATTTCTCATTAAATAACTGTAATAAAAAATCTTTCCTCAACCTCGTAGGGACGTTGCATGCAACGTCCCTACATTGGGGTTAATTAATGTTACTTGATATCAGTATTAATGAATTGACATAAACAGAACTTATATAGAATCCTGTTGAACAGTCGTCATTGCGACGAGAGGAAGCAATCTCAGAAGTCCCACGAGATTGCTTTCCTGACGGAATGCTCCGCAAACATATCGGCGACAGTCGAAAACCTTCCACTCTGTTCCAGTCGCAATGACGCAAGCTATAGTAATTATCCGGATTCTATATTACGAAAAATATCCAATGATACACCATTTGTAGGGGCGAATCGCGATTTGCCCCTACAAGATATGGCGGTTATGCTTAAGTCCTGATAAACTGATAATCTTGTGCAGAACTTACTCGCCAAGTTTCATCACCTAGCACTTCCAAAACTTGATGGTGATATTGCAACAAGGTAGGTCGATGTCCGACACTAATATAAGTCGTTGATAAACTTTGCAAATGTTGGTAAAGACTTTGTTCGTTTTGCACATCCAGAGCGCTCGTTGCTTCGTCTAAAATTGCATAACGGGGTTTAGTTAGCAATAAACGACCAAAAGCTACGCGCTGTTGTTCTCCCATTGACAAAACACTATCCCAATCTTCAACAGTATCTAAACCACCAAATCTTTCAGCTAAGTCTGGTAAATTAACTTCTTCTAGCACTCGGCAAATTTCTGCATCAGCAATATTTAAGTCAGTGCGTGGATATAACAGTTGATCTCGCAAGGAACCTAAAATCAGATAAGGACGTTGTGGTAAAAACAGAATCTCTGCTAATTTTGGTCGGTAAATTTTCCCGCTTCCAGAATTCCATAAACCAGCGATCGCTCGCAAAATAGAACTCTTTCCACCACCACTCACTCCCACAATTAAGAGTCCTTCTCCCGGTTGTAATTCTATAGATACATTTTTAACTAAAGTTCTTTGATAATTAGGAGTTTGCAAAGTAAGATCCTGTAAGCTTAAATGTGAGTCTTCAACAGTATCAATTGTTTGACTACCCTCAACTGGTGATGCTTCTGATTCTTCTAGAACTTTAACAAAACTCTCTAAACGTTCAATTCCTGCGATAAAACTGGTGAGAAATTCAAACATCCTAACAATGATATTCAAGGATTTAAAGACCCTTCCAAAAGCTCCTTGCGCTTCTGGTATTGCTCCCACTTCCAATCCTGGTTCCCCTGCCAAAATTCTCAGACCAATAACTAAAGGTGGTAAAATCCAGGTAATATAACCATATATATTTTGAAAAATATCTAAGTTTCTCTCCCAAGTAATTACTTTATTATAAATACTTAAAACCGGAGCAAATATCTGCTTAATGTAGCTAAATTCTCTATTACCTCCATTATAAAAAGCAATTGATTCTGCATTCTCTCTAATTCTGACTAAACCAAATCGAAAATTTGCCTCTCGTTTGAGTTGTTCTTTTTTAATTGGAATCAAAATTTTACCAAAACCTATAGTTGTAATTAGCATACCTCCGAGAGAATATATGACTAAAATTAGAACCAAGAAATTTGATTTTTCCCAAAGTAAAATTCCAAATTGAACCAGGTTAATAATTGCCAAGGTAAACTGTCTAAATAGACTCACAGAACGATGACAAAATGAGGCAATATCTTCTGTAATTCGCTGGTCTGGATTATCAATTTCTCGATAAAAAGTATTAACTTTATAAAAACAATTATTTTGAAAATATTTGTCTAAATAATATTTAGTCAAGAACTCTCTAGAATACAAACGAATTTTATCTTCTAGATACTGCCAAGTAGCAACAGTTACAGCTAAAACAATCGAAGCACCAATATACAAAAATGCAGATTGCCAGAATCTCTCAGAGTCCCTATCAACTAAAGCAGAAATTAATTCCCCTTGTTGTTTGAGTTGATTAACTCCTATAGTTGAATCTAAATAGAGAAAACAAAGTAGCAATATAAGTAAACCAATTGCTCGCCATTTCTCTGGTGAATCCCACCAATATAGTTTACCAATTGCCCAAAAACTCTGGAAGGCGTGGAAAAAAAGTTTGATGTTTTTCATACTGTGTATTTATCAATATTAGGAGATTGAAAGAGCTGATAATTATCTAATTATCGAGTCTCATTAAATTAGCCATAATAAAAATGTTTTCCCTGATAAAATTCTCCCTGTTCCCTGTTCCCTAAAATTTTCATTGTGGGTATTCAAAGAGACATAATATAATACCATTTAAAAAAAATATTGCCCTCGTCCTCGCCGACTCTAGGATAAACCTTTTACCCGTGCAGACGGATATCCGGCGGGGGAATGTTGCAAATAAATTGGATAATTGAAAAACATAATTCAGCTAGAAATATCTGATACCAATTTCAAAAAAGAATGTGATGGTTGAGCAAACTTAAACTATTAACTAATTAATCAATATTTTCCACTTTATCCCTTTTATAACCAGCTTTTTTATTTTTTTATCTATGATTTAACCACACCCTACACCCCACACCCAAAACCCAAGATTGATAATATTTGTAGCAAACATTTATCAATTTGGTATGACTAAGATTTATTCCCTACCTGCAACCTATAACCTACTAACCAAGCAAAGTAATATTTTATAAAAATGATATAATACCATTTAAAAAAAAGCTAGCCCTCGCGAAGGCGGGGAAATGTTATTCTTGAGAAAAATTCAACTATTAACTAATTAATCAAGCTTTTCTACTTTCTTCCTTTTATAACTAGCATTTTTATTTTTTTTCCTATTATTTAACTACACCCCACACCCCACACCCAAGATTGATAATATTTGTAGCAAACATTTATCAATTTGGTATAACTAATTCAAAAATACTCTTGATACTTGCGCGGTTGACGTGCAAAAAAGGTTAAGATAAGAATCAAAATTGCCAATATCAAACAACCATAAAGACCTACTTGATAAGAACCTAATTTATCTTTAAATATAGCTAAAAAAGAAGGTCCTATTGCACTTGCTATAACTAGAATCATCATTTGAAAACCAGAAATAGAACCTAAATAAGTTCTACCAAAAAAACGTGGTAAAGCTACTGCTGATAAAGTACCAAAACATCCCCCACTAATCCCAAATCCCACAATAGTTAACACCCTAAATAAAGGCTCACCAAAATTAGTAATAGAAGCAACACCTATTATCTGACCGACCATCATTACCATGAATAAATATTTAAGACGAACTCGGTCTGCTGCCATCCCCATCAAATAACCAACAATAGTAGATACAACTGCCTTGGGTAAGAATATACTTACTACCTGCATTTGAGATAATTCAGCTTCTGCACCAATATCAACGATATGGAAAGTAATACCTGTAAGTATCAACGCTTGTGAGGATAAAGCTAATGTCACCACCCAAAACATAATTGTGCGTAGTGCTTCAGCGCGGGTAAAATCTGCCAAGTTGTTATCAGATGAATGTTTTGTCTCAAGGGAATTTTGAATATGTTTTTTTCCATCCATTAATAAACTACATTCCTCTGGGTTATCACGATAAAAAAACCATCCTATTAACCCCATCCCAACACCAACAACTGCTGCCATTACTAACCAAGTATTTCGCCAACCTAAAATATTAATCAATGAACTCATAGTTAAAGGTGCAATGGAAAAACCAAAACTTACGAATACACCTGCGATACCAGATACAAAACCCCGGCGACGGTCAAACCATTTACCCAGAGTCGTGCGACTGGTCATAGTTAACATACCTTGACCAGAAAAACGCAGACAGACAAAACCTAATACTAATATTGCTAAGGCAATAGTTGAATAGGGAATGATGGGAAATGTGTTATTAATTATGGTAGCTAGGCGATCGCTAAAACTGAGGTAACACAAAGTTAAAGCTAAACCTATTGATGCACAAATAACTGTTACTCTTGCCCCAAAACGGTCTAGCAGCACTCCACCATAAGGTAATAGTAAACCACTGGTTAAGGTGCCAATAAAATAGGCATTGCTTAATTGTAACCGTGACAAACCAGTGGCAGCTAATAAATGGTCTGTGAAAGCACTCACCCCAATAGTTTGACCGGGGGTACTCATTATTATCCCCATGGTACAAACAATTAAAATTATCCAGCCATAGAAAAACGGGAAATTTTTAGGAGCGAAAGGATATTCGGGATGTAACAGATTTTTGGGAGTAATTTTAAACATGATATTAAATCAAAAAGCTGATTGCTGAATTGCTGAGAGCTAACTGCTACTTCAAATAAAATCTCGTGGATCTGTAACATAACCTGTTATAGCAGAAGCAGCAGCAGTATAGGGAGATGCTAGATAAATTTGAGCTTGTTTGTTCCCCATGCGACCAGGAAAATTGCGGTTCGTGGTAGAAACGCATACTTGTGGTTCATTCAACCGCCCAAAAGTATCTAGGGGTCCCCCTACACAAGCAGCACAAGAAGGAGGAGCAGGTTCCATACAACCTGCATTCAAAAATATTTCTGATAAGGTCTGACCATCTTTTTTGATGCAAAATAAATCTTTGTAAACTTTTTGAGTTGCAGGGACTAAATATGTAGGCACTTTCACTTGATGACCTTTAATAATTTTGGCAGCATGAATAAAATCAGCAATTTTTCCACCCGTACAAGAACCAATATAAACCCTATCAATCATCACATCACGACAATTGCGCACTAATTCTCGGTTATCAGGAGAATGAGGTTTAGCTACTAATGGCTCTAATTTTGTCACATCATAGGAGCGATCGCTAAAAAATCTAGCATTAACATCATTGTAAACAGGCTCAAAACTTGGCTGAGTTCGCCCCTGTAAATACTCAAAAGTTGTTCTATCTGGAGCAATAACACCATTTTTCCCTCCTGCCTCAATTACCATATTGCACAAAGTCATTCGTTCCTCCATGGTCATTTGCTCTACAGTATCTCCAGCAAATTCCATTGTCCGATAAGTAGCTCCTGATACACCAATATCACCAATAATGTGCAGTATTAAATCTTTTGCTAATAGATAATTAGGCATTTCCCCAGATAAAATAAACCGCATTGTAGCTGGAACTTTCAACAATAATTTACCTGTTCCCATGAGAAAAGCTGCATCAGTATGACCAATACCAGTGGCAAATAACCCGAAAGCACCCGCATTGCAAGTATGGGAATCAGTGCCAAATAGGACTTGACCAGGGATAGTATGGCCCTCTTGGGCTAGAGCAATATGACAAACACCTTTATAATCAGGGTTTGCTTGAAAGTGGGAGTTGTCCTTAATATCATAAAAATATTTAATTTCTTGTTCAATAGCAAATTCTCTGACAGTCTCAAGATTGCGGTTAGCTCGTTTATCGGCGGTAAAAATATAATGGTCAGGAATAATGACTATTTTATTTCGATTCCAGACTTTTGCATTTATGCCAAATTCCTGCTTAAAAATACCAATGGTACTGGGACCAGCCACATCATGGGTCATTAACAGATCAGCATTAACCCAAATATTGTCTCCAGGGCTTACTTTGGCAAGTTTAGCAGCTTTGGCTAAAATTTTTTCTGTTAAGGTCATGCTCATGGTGACATTCTCCAGTAACTATAGCTGTTCATCTAATCAAACATCAAATAAATAATATTGTTAATCTTAATCTGTACTGTAAAAAGTGTTAGGGGTAGCTTGAATATTTCAGCGAAAATTATGAAATCTAAAATATGTGGAAAATCTACCCAGATTATTTAAAGAACTATCAGAATAGATAATAGATATAAGTTGTATTGCAAATTTAATATTATTGTGTTAAACCACCAAGAAATTATTTCTAAATTATCAACTATCAAAACTGCCATCGCCCCAATGACCTTAGCTATTTTAGTGGGGTTTATATTCGACTGGCTAAACTTTCCTGTGGCTTGGTTGCTCGGTCCAATGATTGCGGGAATTGTCTATACAATTATTAAAGGTAGTCCTAAACCATTACCTAGAATCACAATTTTGCTGGGTAAAGCGATCGTTGGTGTTGCTACAGCATTTCGCTTTTCCCCAGAAACAGTTAATATAGTTACCACTTATGCTATTCCTGTTGTGGGATGTATTTTGATCACTGGCACTTTGAGTATTTTCAAAGGCTATCTGTTGTCTCTATGGGGTGGAGTTAATCGTCCTACAGGTTTTTTGGCATCTATTCCTGGCACTGCTTCTGCTATTGTTGCTATGAGCGAAGAATTAGGTGCAGATCCTATTGCTGTCGCTATTCTTCAATATTTGCGAGTGTTATTAGTAGTATTTATTATTCCGACTGCTACCTTCTTAATATTTCCTGCTATTGAGCAAACTCAGACTACAAGTTTTTTATTGGTATCAGGTAAAACCAGCATACCCATGTTTTGGAATTTATTAATAGTAGCAGGATGTTGTGGTTTAGGAATTTGGGGTGGAAAACTATTGCGTTTGCCTTCCTCTGCTTTTTTGGGTAGCTTTATTGTTGGGTTGACTACTTTATGGGGAACGCCATACCAGTTACAGGTTCCTCAATGGTTATTTGCTGTCGGGTTGTTGCTAGTAGGGATTTTTATCGGCGTTCAGTTTGACTGGCAAAATGCTCGAAAATTGTGGAAAGCTATTTTAGTTGAAATTATCCTGGTAATATTTTTAATTATGGGTTTTTTGGGAGTAGGTTATCAATTTCATAAATTTACTCAGGTTGATTTAATTACTTCTATGTTAAGTTTTACCCCTGGAGGAATAGAAGCGATGATTGCAACAGTTAATCAATTAGGTGGTGATGCAGGTTTAGTATTGGCAATTCAACTTACTCGAATGTTAACTATTATTTTAGTTGTTCCTGGGTTAACAAATTTTATGGCGAAGAGAATGAAACGTAGTAATATTGTGTCAGAATAGCAAAATAGCTGAATTATTGGAAGAGATACCTATCTAGTAGTAGTGTGTCTAGGCTCAAACTGTTGGTAAAACCTAACCCCCCAACCGCCTTCCCTTGTAGGGAAGATTGATGAACCACATCGCCACAACCAAAACTCTGTAGGGGCGAATCGCGATTCGCCCCTACTAGATATGGCGGTTATGGGTAAGTCCTGATACAGCAATATAGCAGTTTCTGCGGGTTATGAGGTACACAAATATAGACTACAAAACTTCTTCCTTTTTCCTTCTTCCTTTAAACCCATACTCTATATTAATGAAAACTGCTATAAGCTAGACGCGCTACTACCTCTTCATATAACTCCCTTTTTTTCCTGACTCGTGACTCCTATCTTTACCAGTGGTTTGTTTTAACTTTAATGCTTAAAGCTGCGCCGAGGGTGCCAAGAGCAAGGAGACTGAGGATCGAAGTGGGTTCAGGTACAGGTGCAGCTTGACAATCATCACAAAGTGCATTATAAGTCAGGGATTCAAAATTATTGCTCAAGTTAGTTTGCAGATAAGGAAACAGTTGGGTCATTACCACTCCAATCAACTCTTCCTCTGGATCAGCAAAATAATGGGTATTGTAGAGACCTGCCCATTTGAAGGCACCAATTGAGGCTAATGTGTCGCTAGGAGCTACCTTAACAGCCATGCCATTAGTGAAACGATAGCCAGCCATACCGAAGAATTCCTGATAAAATGGGCTAACTTCTAAATCTTCGGGTTGGACTGAAAGAAAGTTCTCAACCGTTTCTGCTTCAGCAATTTGAACTACTGTTTGACCATCTTTACTTGTTAACTGACCTTGATTCAGGAGCATTTGCAGAAAACGAGAATAGTCATCAACAGTAGAAGTCAAACCCGCACCTCCAGAGAAATAGGTATCTCCAGTAATGTAAGGATAACCTCGATCCACATCTAACCCAAAAAGGTCTTCAGTTTCCTCACTGATAGGTCTCAAACCATCATTCTCAGGAGTATAAGAAGTCGTAAGACGGTCTAATTTTTCATCAGGAACGAAAAAAGAAGTATCCTCCATTTCTAGTGGATCAAAAATTCTAGCTTCAAAAAACTCAGCTAGTGTCTGTTCTGATGCGACTTCTATTAGATAGCCTAATAAATCCGAATTTAGAGCATAATTCCAGCCACTTCCTGGCTCAAATGCCAAGGGAATATCTGCCAGTTTATCCATTGCCTCACCAATTGTTCCAGGAGTAGTGGAGTAGCCATCGGTAATTCCTGCCTCTTGCAACAGTGGACGAATGTAGAGATTGTTATTGATATTATAGTCGATTCCAGAAGTGTGGTTGAGCAACTGCCTAATGGTAATTTGGTTCTCGGCAGGAACTGTAGTGAAATCATTTGGATCTTCAGATGTTCCAGGAATCAATACTTCCATATCAGCATAAGCAGGAATGTATTGAGAAACTGGGGCATCCAAATCAATCAAACCATCTTGTGCCAAAAGATGAACTCCAAAACCAGTCATAATCTTGGTATTGGAAGCAATCCGAAAAATATCGTCAATCTCCATCAAGTCTTGGGTTTCTAAGTCTCTGAAACCTACTGCCTCATGATAACCCACTTGACCATTTCTGATTACTATAGCTACGCCACCAGCAATTTGCTCGGTGTCTACGAGCAGTTCTAGTTCTTCTGTAATTGCTTCTAGTTTAGGCGAAGAAAGTCCGATTTCTTCTGGACTAATGGCTACAGGCAAAGCTTTGGCAACAGGAGCTAAACCAAGATAAACTAACCCCAGGATTATTGTTGTTAGTAAATACTGTTGATTTAATTTCATAAAATTTTCTAATACACTAGCTTTAGTAATAGGACATGGTGAAATTATTTCAGTGATATAGTATCATCTTTATTGTAGTGTCAATAGTAAGAAAAAAAAATTATTCACCACCTTAAGTTAGTATTTATATAACCAGTTAATTTCAATATATATCTCCGATAATTTACTTATAAACTATTAGATATACAATAGATTAGTTTTTGAAATGAAGATAATAACCGCCAACATCAAATAGCTTTTATTAGGATAGTTTTTAATTTTCCAAATAACAGGCGATTGCTTGATGGAAGGTTCTAATAATTGTGATAATTATTTTGATAGATAAGGATTTTTTTTTATTCCTATAAATCAAGAGACTGACACAGAATTACTACTCCCTATTCCCTATTCCCTATTCCCTAAATTTACTACACTTATTTAATTTTCTGCTCAGTAATTAAGGTTAAACTTACCCATTCTCCTTTGTCATTATAACTACGAATAAGTCGTTGACGAAGCTGAGGTTTAACTAACCAACCAGCCTCAAAAAATAAAGATTTTCTCAACTCAACTTTCACAGGTAAAGTAGCAGATGCACCATCAGGAAGTAGAACAACTTTTACAGGTTGAGAACTTTGGTCAAAGTGTAAAATTGAACCTTCAATTCTAGCGCTAGAAGTAACAGTTTTTGGATTTTTACCAAAAGTAATTTCATAAACTAATCGACCCGCATTATCAATATTTAATTCCATTTCTGTCGGATAATTATCAGGTGGTCGGAAATCGGGATACATAGTAATAGCTTCTCCCCGCCATTTTCCTAATAAAGCATCAATTGTCAGTGGAGGATTTTCTACTGCATCTGTGCCAGCTCGTTTTTCTCGGATTAAAGTTAATGTACTAAGATTGCCATCTTGATTAAATAATTCAACTAAACGAAGACGACGATTTTTATTAACAAAACCAAACTCAGCCCCATTCAATGAAAATGGTGCTATTTGAATTTTTCCCTGAGAAAAAGCACCATCTTCAAAAAACATAATATCTCTGCCAAGAGTTTGAAATTCTCTGACTAATTCATTAACTTTTGGTTCAGAATTATCGCCAGAATTAGGAAAGCGACGAAGAGTAAGACGCACTGTTTTATTTAGATCATCTAAGCTTTCTAAATAGAGAATACTAGGGGTATCTTCAACTATTTCTCCTTGGGCAGAAATTTTAGTAAATGAACCATGCCACTCACCAAGATTTTTGATAAAGTTTTCCCATTGTGTTTGCATAATTTTCCCACAGATTTTAACACAATTTATTCACTTAAAATAATTTTGGAAATTAGTCATTACTGAAAATAACTAATTTCCAAATATTAACTAGCTATCAGCTTTTCGGTCCGGAATTTTCCACTGAGAAGCTGACAACAAAGTTCCTCTGCTAGAGGCTTGCTGAAGTGCTGTTTGCAGAGGATTCCGTCAGGAAGTGCTACTTCAATAACTAATCACTAAATGTAGAAACATTTCTGGCATCAAAACTAATGGAACCTGGTCCAAAAGCAGTTACCATTAATAAGCCTCCCATTAGTCCGAGATTTTTCATAAAGGCAATTTCTTGACTAGGGTCGGTAAAAACATTATGAAAAATTAGGGTAGCTGGAATTAAAAATCCCACTAATAAAAGTGCCCCGTAACGACCTTTATAACCAACTAAAACAGATATTCCACCTACTAGTAAAACGATGATTGTAGGAATTAATAACCAACCAGGAACTCCAGAAGATTCCATATATTGTTGAGTTCCTGTTCCACCAAAAATTTTACCAATTCCAGACTTGATAAAAACAGTAGAGAGGAAAATTCGTCCTATTAATGATGCCCAGATTTGTAGATTGTTCATATTATTTTCAGAAAGAATCAGGTCAAAAAAATCTAGTGGTCAAACAAAGAATACTGTTGCAAAAAATCTTGTGTAATAGGTGGTAATTAGCCTAGAGTTTTTGCTCGTAGCATTAGCCATTGATTTGAGTTACTACCTAAAATTTCAGATTAGAGGAATTGGGGAGATAGACACTTTTTTCGTTTCTACCTTCATAGCTCTATATTCCAATTTTTTATTGGTCAAGCTTATATCATTTTAGTTTAGAGCTGCTACATTGATTTAGTTTTTTTGAAAAAAATATTGTTTTGTTAAAACAGCTACTGGATTATCAAGTTGATTTTAAAATAAAATTAAGTATGGTCAACACATCTTGTTATTCACTTATCCTTGAAAGTGATTGGACAAAATTTTGTGTTTACTAAACTACAACGACTCAAAAAGTTTATCTTTTTTTAATTTTTAGTATGATGAATAAAATTTCTGTCTTGATCTCTATCGCTTCAGTTCTGTTTACTGCTAATCAAGTTTTAGCAGGAGAACATGGTGCCCACTGTCTAAATATTATTAGTGGTGAAATGAAAAACTGTCGCATTATAGTATCTCCTCGAAATAATAGCCTAGAAATTACTTTTAAATCTGACAAACATCAAGAAGCAAATATGACTTTTCGAGGTAATCAAATCACAGAAGTTTCTACAGGTGAATATGCAAAAAAGCGGGGGAAAGAAACTATTGGTGCAAGTCTAATTTTAGGTCCTTTGGGAGCTTTGGTTGGTGCATTTCATAAGGAAGATAGGACTCAATTTGCCATCGAATATGTGGATGCTCAAAATCAGAAAAATGTCACTATGATTGATATTCCCACAAAACATAGCGAGCGTCTCAGACAAGATTTAGAACTTTTGACAGGCTTAGAGATTATTGGTTCAGAACCAGCTAGAAAAAGTGAATAAATTAATAGCGATCGCTCACTAAATAAGTATTATTTTTTTAGTATCTATTTGAAGTAGTATAGAATAATTATGAACAAACAATTAATTGCTTTTGTTTCTGCTATTTCCTTAGTTATACCCGCTAATATTGCCTTGGCAAGAACTCACGGCGCTCACTGTTTGAATAACAATAATGGGGAGCTGAACCAATGCAAAGTAAATGTAGATATTTCTGGTAAACGTCTAGATATAACATTTGATAAAGAAGAATATCAAGATGCTAACTTTACTTTGAGAAGAGACCAAATTACAGAACTTTCTACGGGAGATTATGCAAAAACCCAAGTTAGAAAAAGTGTGGCTTCAGGTATTCTTTCCCCAGTAAGTGGCATAATTAATGCTATTGATAAACAAGCTAGGATTCAAATAGCAATTGTTTATTTAGATGAACAAAATAATGAAAATGTTACCTTGGTTGATATTCCGAGTCGATATGCTTTGTTGTTGAGACAGGAACTAGAAACAATGACTGGATTAAAAATTAAAAGTTAAGTAAAAAAATAACTCCTATTAACAAGCTATCAGCTATTAGCTAAAATCGGCTGATTTAAGTCCTTCACCCTTATTTGAAAAAGCCTGTACTGTTGGTTTTCTGAGGGGTTGTAGACCCTGACTGGCTTCTCTTCAGCCCCCATCATACGCCTTGATAGCTGATGGCTGACTGCTAACCGCTAACTGATATTTCAATCATATAGAACCCATTTGGTATCTTTGTAAATGTTAATTTTTTTAGTTAAGAAATAGGAGTCAGCAGATTAGAGGTAAGAGGGAAAATTTGGGTATAAGTAAGAAACAAAAAAAATCCACAAACAAGTAATTTTTTTTATCAAAATTGATGCTTAAAAGACTTAACTATGGTAATTATTCAAATGGGTTCTATAACCATAGACTAGCAGAGGAAAATTGAATCATAATTTTTTTATTTGTTGTGTTCAACTTGCCCTTACAAATCAAAAAATAGATAAAAATCCTGAAACTCTTACCGAAATAATTAATAATTAAACAATTAAACAATTAAATAATTAGATAATTCAGGTTTAAAGCCTCCCCTTTCAAGGGGAAAAAAATAAATATTTTCCTTATTGGTCAATCCTCTCCCTTTGAGCAGGGCTATTTCATTCTAGAATAAAGTGACAATTTTACTAGCTTTTAGATATTGGTTGCTCTAAACTTCAATCCTTGAAAAGGCATATTTTCGTGGTTTGCACAAAAAGTCAGAAATTAGAACGAAATAGCCCTGT
>JASJEE010000203.1 GCA_030064835.1 Microcoleaceae cyanobacterium MO_207.B10
TCCCTGTTGAGCATGAGGAACTACATAACGTTTAATAATTTCTATCGGATCGTCTAGCAGAGTTAATAGGTGAGTCCGAATGGGAAATACTTTTGCATTTGTTGTTTCTCGCTGATTTGGCGTAGTATTAGGGTCGGGAAATTTGAGGGGAACTACAATATTTTTCACTTTGGGAACTCGACCACCAGGCCCATAAGTGACATAATGTACTTTAATCCAAGCTGATTTTAGTTGCTCTAAATTATTACCTTGAATATCAATTGATATTTTGAGTTTTGTCTTTTTTCCTACTTTTACTATATAAGCAAACCAATAGTTATCGGCTCTAGCTGGAGCATCTTCGTGGAAAGGAATAATTTGAGTCCGGTAACTTACTCCCTCTAAACTTCCACCAGATAGAAGTTTGACTTCTGCTTCTACTTCTGGCACCATAATTTCTAGGCTTTTAGTCTGGTTGCATAATTCCATTTCACCTACTAATAGATACTTTTCTGATTCTGCAACTGCTAAATGCCAATCTCCTGTTGTTAGTTCTAAAGCGTTCCCAGGACGACTACGATATTGCAACTCTAGTGCTAACCAACCTAAACTTATAATTATCGCTAAAACTATAGTTCCTGTTGTTAAAATTCCTGTAATCACTAAATCTCCTACTTGCTACTAAGTATTATTTGAACTAGGTGTACTAATATATAATTTTCTCAATTCTATGGGAAAATCCAGCTTATTTTAAAGTTTATATTGACAATTATGGCCATATCAGATGTTGACAATCAATACTAAATATGGTAAGCGGAAAATAAGATTATTAAAAACAAAATTCAAAAATATTAAATCAATAAAATAAAAAAATATATTTTCAAAGATATTCTATTTCTTTTTTTGTGAAGATTTGTAAACTAATAAAGAGTATCTTACGGAATGAGATTGTTCTTGGAAAAAATTAGTCCCACGAACAGACTAAAACCAAGACAAAAGACTTCCATAATCAGACTAAGTAGAAATTTAGAAACATTTGACCTCAGAAATAGGACATGAAGCAACTTATGATCGCCGAACGCTCTTTATTACTTGCACATATCTCGTCAACAGCTTTTGGACTAGCAGGTCTGTTAATAGTTCTACCGAATCCTGAAATTATTGTCAGTTTGCCTCCCATGGGACAAACATTATTTCAATGGAGCATGGCAGGTGGAGGAGCAGCCTACATTGTATTTGGGGCCTTAGCAGTTGCCCTCTATGGCATAAGAACTCTTGGAATAGCTACAACTCTAGCTTTTATGCTCCCATCTATATTTTTATCTTTGAGTAGTGAACTATTAGGCACTAGCACAGGATTTCCTTTCGGCGATTATGCCTATCTCAGTGGGTTGGGATATAAAATAGCTGGTCTAGTACCATTTACAATACCCCTATCTTGGTTTTATATGGGATTTGTCTGCTATTTACTGGCTCGTTGTGGTTTGCAGGTAAATAGTTCTAGCTCTTGGATACGTCATGTAGGAGCGATCGCTTTAGGAGCAATACTTTTAACAGCCTGGGATTTTGTCCTTGACCCTGCCATGAGTCAAGCACCATTTCCATTTTGGCTATTTCAGGAGGAAGGCTCTTTCTTCGGTATGCCTTACCGCAACATACTAGGATGGGTAGGTACAGGGGCAATGTTTATGACTGTAGCTGCTGTGTTTTGGCGCAAGAAAACAATTTTATTGTCCCGTCAACAGTTAAACTTGCCACTTATCATTTATTTGGTTAACTTTGCTTTTGGAGCAATAATTACTGTAGTTGCCTTAGATAGTAGATTTTTGTTGCCTAGTGGTTTCAGTGTGCTATTGGGGGTAGTTCCAGCGATCGCTCTGCGGTGGGTGTCTGAAGCTAATAGATCGACTTCCATGGATATGTCTCTAAAAAATGTTACCAGTGATGAGCAACTCAAAGTAACAATTAAACAGGCAAACATGGTTGTTAAGTAACTAAAATTTCACATACAGCGCTTTCCTATGTTATGAGCTATAACTATCGCGGGCATCTTGCCCGCACTACAAGAAATTAAATTTACGCCTTGTACATCATCAGCGCGAAATATGCTGTAAATTGTTGATTTTACACTCTACTGGCAAAAGTATTTCAGAAAAAAATACTTGGTTTTATCTGATACCAAACTATGGTTTATAAACATCTTTCTTAACATAAAAATTGACAAAAAATAGAACTTATGTATAAGTGTGATGTCAGCTTTTGGCTGAGAAAAGTGTCTAATTCAATACACTTGTTTGAGGGATGTAGACAAAATTATTACTCCCCACTCTCCCCCCATCTCCCTACCTTCCTACAAGGGTTTCATGAGTTCCTGATCATGGATAGCTTGATCAGGGGGGAATACAACGGAAAGTTCCTCGACTTCTCAAATAACCTGTAAACAAACTGAATTTAGTATTAGAGACTCGATCTGACTCTAATACTATCCCATCAAATCTAAAATCCTACCTATCTATGCCTGAAGCCTTTTTTTTTGTCATTCTCATGCTGCAACTGCCAGCAACTGCCATCTTGCTATCACGTTTGATTAAAGGTCCTACTCGTCAAGCACCATTAACACCTGAGTCTCCCACACTAGAATTATTAGGTAAAGTAAGTGTTGTGATACCGACTCTGAATGAAGCCGATCGCATCACTCCTTGTCTAGTGGGGCTAAGTCGGCAAAGTTATGAAGTTCGGGAAATAACTGTAGTTGATAGTAACTCGGTAGACGATACCCAATATATAGTTAAGACTACAGCCAAAAAAGACCCAAGATTTCGCTTAATTACGGATGACCCTTTGCCACCTGGGTGGGTAGGTCGTCCGTGGGCTTTGCATAATGGGTTTTTGGCAAGTTCCCCAAAGACTGACTGGTTTCTGGGAGTAGATGCGGATACTCAACCACACCCAGGTTTAGTGGCTAGCTTAGTTAAAAAGGCGGAGGTGGAAGGCTACGATTTGATTTCACTGTCGCCACAGTTTATTCTGAAATATCCAGGAGAACTGTGGCTACAACCTGCTTTGCTAATAACTTTGGTTTATAGATTTGGCCCAACAGGGACGGGGGCGCAAACACCAGAAAGAGTGATGGCTAATGGTCAGTGTTTTCTCTGTCGCCGCTCGGTGTTGGCAGAAGTGGGAGGTTATAGCAGTGCTAAAGGGTCTTTTTGTGATGATGTGACTCTGGCGAGAAATATTGCGGCTAAAGGGTTTAAGGTAGGGTTTCTGGATGGGTCGCAGGTTTTGAAGGTGCGAATGTATGAAGGAATGGTAGAAACTTGGCAGGAGTGGGGGCGATCGCTGGACCTCAAGGATGCTTCCCCTACTGCTCAAATTTGGAGTGACCTTTGGTTGTTGTTGGCGACTCAGGGTTTACCGTTGTTGGTGGTTTTGAGTTATTTGTTTTTTAGTTTCCCTGTTTCTATTTCTTTGTCTTCGGGATTTTTGTTATTGGGGTTGAATTTATTTTTACTATTAATTAGATGGGCTTTGTTATTCGGTATTGTTTCTGCTTATGACTTTAGTCAAGCTAAAGCTGGTTGGTTGTTTTGGTTGTCTCCTTTAGCAGATCCATTGGCAGTTTTCCGAATCTTTTTATCTGCGATGAAAACTCCTAGAAAATGGCGTGGTAGAGTTTATAGTTAATGTTATTGTTATTCTCTCACTCTCCGAAAACACTTGCCATTTCTCATTTTAGCATTCGGTGGTGGAACTGTTGGAAATATTGTTGGTTTCACAGCTGGAATGATTTATCGGGGCATCCGATATATTGAAGTGCCAACAACTATGACAGGACAAACTGATAGCACCCTTAGTAATAAACAAGCTATTAACAGTAAAACTGGAAAAAATCATTTCGGATTCTATCATGCACCAATATTTATTTGGGTAGATACACAGTATCTTAAAACAGAACCAGATTTCTCTAAACGCAGTGGTATAATTGAAGGAATTAAAAATGGATTTATCTCTGATGCCACATTTTTAGATTATTTGGAGAAGGTTCTTCATCCTGATGTTAATTTTACGGAAGAGGAATTATATCAATTAAGTTTTAATATAATTATTTCAAAATTAAAGATACTCAAGCAAGATCCAAGTGAGAAACACTATGGAATTATTCTTGAGTATGGTCATACCTTTGGTCATGGTATTGAATGGCTGGAAAAAGGTAAATTTTCTCATGGAGAAGCTGTTTCCTTCGGCATGAAAATTGCTGCTGAACTTGGCAAAGAATTGGGATTAATTTCCGAAGAAGATGTAAACCGCCATTACTATTTAATTGAAGATAAACTTGGCTTTAATAATCCTTTTCCTAATACAATTACTGCTGAAAAACTTATGGATGCAATGATTGTGGATAACAAAAAGACAGGAAAAGAATTACGCTTTGTCTTATTGGATAAAGTTGGTCAATGTTATAATCCTGAAGGAGATTTTCTGGTAACAGTTGACCAAGAATTAGTTAAAAAAGTTGTGGAGAATTTTATCTATAAATCTCAAATCTCTAGCAATATTAATTAATAATAGAGGAAGATGAAAATGAATCAAATTACTGGCAGAAACTTTCAAGTTGCGGAAAAAGAAAAAATAGTACAATTAACCAAAGATTACGGAGTGGAAATAGATGAAAGAAATATGGATCATTATAGCAATATTGGCATAGAAGGTTGGTGGGGAGAAAAGACATTGCTTCCAGGGCTTCATCAGGTGAATCCCATTCGAGGAAAATTTGTAATTGATTTATTCAAGCAATATCAAATATCAAATTCTCATCAGATTATTGAAATTGGCTGTGGAGGCGGTATTTTTTGTGAATATATTGCTAGACAGGGATACAATATACTTGGTGTTGATATATCGTCTGGATCGATAAGTGTTGCACAAGAACACGCATTAAAGAATAATTTGACAGTAAATTATCAAACAGCAAGTGTTTATGAATTACCTTTTGCTGATGAAAGTTTTGATGTGGTTATGTCTAGTGATTTTCTTGAACATATAGAAGACTTAGAAAGGGCAATTTATGAAATGAGCAGAATACTTAAACAAAATGGTCTGTTTATTTTTGATACTATTTCCAGAAGTGAGAAGTCTGTACAAACTTATATGAGTTTAGAATCTCAAGGTCTAATCCCACCAGGTGTACACGATCCTTTTTTATTTGTTCAGCCAGAAGAACTAGAGACTTTGGCAACAAAATATGGTATTGAATTTGCCAGAGACGATAATAATCCTTATGGATTTCTAATTGAAGCAATAGAAATTATAGACGGTTCTTTTCAATTAGAAAGTATTAAGGCAAAAGATAATTTTGGTACTTATATTGGGTATGGCATCAAGAAATAATACAACTAAACAACATTAACAAATAAACTGATTGAAAATGTATCCTATATTAAATCTAACTCCTCCGATTAATAAATTGAATCATTGCGGACACATTGGTCATATTGTCAGGGATTTCACCGAAATTTGTCGTTTAGCTAATAAATATCAATTCAAAGGGGTTAATATTGACTTAACTGGCCTTAACTCATTCGATATATCTCAACATAAACAACTGCTGAATCAGTTTGGTTTAAAACCTGTATCATTTGGCATTCCTTTAGACTTATTTGGTAGTCAAAAAGAGTTTGAGCAAAAACTTCCGATATTTGAACTTCAAGCTCAACAAGCTAATGAAATTGGTTGTAATCTAACTTTATGTTATCTCCCTCCTTTTTCTAATAATCTTAACTTCAATGATTTATTTATTCAAACTAGCAATAGATTGCGTCAGCTTTATCCAATTTTAAAAGAATATAATCTAAAAATTGGTTTTGAGTTTATCGGTCCTACTGAAACTAGACGTGACACAAAATATGATTTTATTCATACTATAGATGGAACTCGTGCTTTAATTGCGAGTGCAGATTTATATGGATATGGAGGTTTAAAACTTGATATTCACCACTGGCAAAATAGTGGAGCTAGCGCGTTAGATATAGATCACATAGATTTATAATATATACTCTATGTAGAGTTGAATGATGGATTACTTGGTTATGATATTTTTACTATTCCTGAGTTTGAAAGAGAATTACCCTTAGCTACTGGAATCACAAAAATTGAAGAGTTTCTAACATCACTTTACAAAAAAGGATATTGTGGTCCCATTGCTATAGAACCTTGGAATCAAACGATTCAAAATATGCCCTTAGAAGATGCTATAAAAGCTGTGAAAGAGTCTTTTGATAAAGCGTTAGCATTAATAAACATCTCCAATGATTAGGATTTAGGGTGGTATATAGCACTAATTGACCGCAATGTAGTGGACTAACACAGCTAAAACTGTGCAATAGATTTTTATTTCTAGGTGTATTCATCTCTCTCATCTTCCCACACTTTTCTAATGCACTACTTTAGCTGAAACAGTCCACTACAATTTTGCCCAAAATTAGCTGTGTCAGTCCAGTGGTATCAAATACTATCAGTCACACTACTAAAATTAAACGCCTTCACCCTTACCCCAGGTAAAACATTATTACCATAACGTTGTACTTTGGTAACAGCATCTACATCCCGCAACATATCGGGCAAAATCTGATTAAACCGCAAATTTTTAATGGGATAAGCGATTTTACCATCCTCAATCCAAAAAGTACCATCCCGCGTCATTCCCGTCACCTCTAATGTACGCGGATTCACATAACGCACATACCACGAACGGTTGACCAAAACTGCTCGCTCCGTCTGGGAAATTAAATCAGCTAAACTTTGGTCAGAACCTTGCATTACCACTGGAAACATATAACCAGTCGGTTCCTTAGCTTTTTGTGCTGCCCAATAGCGACTATAAGATAACGTTTGCGGTACACCATCCTTAATCACTTCCAGATAATTATTACTCAACCCATCACCAAAAAAAGTCCCCAACTGCAATAACGGATGTCCTGGATAACGCTGCACCTGCACCAAGGGGCTAAACATTTGTTCTCCCACCCGGTTGCCCACAGTTTTACCATTTTCATCATTGCGCGACATAAACGATCGCCCTTCATCAGCAGCTCGCGCATCCAGATTAAATATTAGCCAAATCAAAAGATCGGCAAAAGCAGCGCCACTAAAAATCACAGGGTAAGCACCGGGGTTAATTTCTCTGGGTTGGCGAGAAGCAAAAGCGCGGTTTATTAACTCTTCGGTCAAAGTTTCTGTGGGTAGTTGATTTATGCCACAAGCAGTCTGTCTACTCCAACTGGAGCCATTTTCTATTCTGGCGGTAAAACTAAAATCTGCCTTTGTATACTTATTACAGCCGCGTAACCCTTGGGAATTAGCGATCGCTTCTAAATATGTATCTGTACTTAAGGTTCCGGAACCATCAACTCCTGCTTTGGCACTCATGGCACATACTTTTTGTACGATTTCTCCTCGCGCTAGGGGAGAGATGGTAGCAGTCAATTCATCAAAGGCGGAGGTACGATTTTCATATTGTTGGGGTGGCAACATAGGCACCCACTCTGGGTCTTGTGGGGCGATACGGGCAAGTTCTTCGGAACGGCGGATAGTGGCGGTAATGGCATCCGGGTCTAGTTCTGTTGTGGAGGCGGTGGCGCTGCGAGTGCCAAAATAGCTGGTAATATTTAGTTCAAATTTTGTTTTAGTAATATTTTGACTAATTTGATTTTCTGAGTAGCGACTTAGGGATGATTCGTTGTTACTAAGACTGACAAAAATACCTTCGGCTTCTGATTTTTTTACGGCTGTTTCTACTAGGGATAAAGCTTCGTCTTGACTGAGAAGATTGGGTTTAATAACGGTAGTCATTTTTAGTTTAGTTTTTGTGTAAGTTTGGGATTAATTTTTTGAAATTAGCTTTTAAGTATCAGGAATAAAGTATTAGTTTTTGTCAAATAATTAAGCATGGCCAGTAATCTTCAATTCCTGATATCAAAAGGATAAAAACTGTGGTTAGGAGATAAAAATTGATTCATAAATTGTTTGTCTATGTATTTTTTGTAGTAACAGAATAAATCCTTTCGAGGCAAAGGATTACACCAGTTGTCATCTTCAAATATATGAAGTATAATTGTAATATGAAAGGCGCTCATCTGATTGGCTTTTTCATAGAGCGCCCTGGTCAAAATTTTAGGTAACTAGGAAATTATATCATGGTTAATCCTGTTGGTATTCTATCAACTGATTTTTCCCCTATGGAAATTTCTGAAATTCAGCCATTGGTGTCTTTAGAAATTAAGATTTGTAGTGTTAATGCTGTGGGGACTAGTCAAACTCCCCAAATTATTTATAGGACATCAAAAGGACGCTGTAGCACTTTTTTATCTAAAGCCCAATTCCTGAATTGTTTGCTATGTTTTTTGCAAATCAAACAAGTTAACTATGGCAAAATTATTAGTTATCAGCTTGATAATTCAGGGATTGAGGTAGTTGGTAACAATGGCAATTATTTTTTTAGTCTTTCAGAGATAAATGCTTTTTTAGAACGATATAATCGAGCAATTTTAGAAAAGTTAGAAGTTGAGTTAACAGGTGTTGGTGTTATAGTCAGAAATCCAATTAAAGGAACTGTGGCTGAGGTAAATAATCTTGGTTGTAGTTGTGCTGATATGGTTTATCGTCAGACAATTTGTAAACATCAAATTGCTACTCATTTATATTTACAGTCAAATGGATGGGGTTCTTTAGGAGCATATTTACAACAAAATATTGGCAAAAAGTGGGAGGAAAACTTTTTAGTTATGGCTAAAGCTGCTAAGTCTGATTTAGGGCTATAAGTCTAAGGTTTTTCAGTATTTTGTAGGGGCACTTTTGTTAGTGTCTCTACTTTTACTGGTTTCAGTTTAAAGATAACTCGATTATCTTATATAGCATTTTCAAATGAGATGTAAATCTATAGCAATATGATTTGATTTGTGAGATATTTGAGACTTTTAGGGAACAGGGAACAGGGAATAGGGAATCAGGAAAAAATGTAGATTCCGAATATGATAAATGTTATATTCTCTACTTTTCAGCAAAAGTTAAATTATCACATCTGATATCAAATTCGGTAGCATTGGTATAGTTAGCTAGCAGTTAGTATTTGGTAATTAGAAAGATTTCCGGGTTTTAGCTATCTGAATTTTTTTATACCGAATTAAACGGATTTGATATGATTCTTGATTGCTATAGATTGAGTTTTTTATTATAAAAAATCTTGTTTTTATTACCCATTCATCCTTGTGGAAAACTAGTATTTTATGCTGTTTTCCCTTCTTTACTATTCCCTATTCCCTTTTTGATAGAACTAGGTTTCCGAATTTCAAATAAAAATGCTATATTTTAAGTAATCAAGGAGGTAAAATGAAAACCTTAGAAAGACTGAATAAAACCCTGGAAAGTGGAGGCTCTAGTACAGAGGAAGCATTAACTTTTTTTGATGAGCTAGAGTCGGTAAATTTAGATTTTATGATCGGTAGGTGGCAAGGAGCTGAATTTCCTACGAACCACCCAATGGATGGTTTGTTAGAAGCTAGTGGTTGGTACGGAAAAGAGTTTATTGATGCCGATCATGTTCACCCCTTATTGTTTTCTTATACTAAAGACCATCAGGATATATTCAAAGTTAACCCAAGTCTAAAGGCAATGAATTTAGGACTTCGTTTACCAATTCTCAAGAATAAGGCCATGAAACCTATTTTTCGTCTGATGAATTTGATGTCAAAAACTGAGGAAACTCAGGCAAGAATTCGGATGATGGAATATCGTCAAAAAGTTAGTGCAACAATGATTTATGATAATTTGCCAATTAATGACATTTTTAGAAAGATAGATGATAATACTTTATTAGGTTTAATGGATTTTAAACTTGTGCCACAACCTTTCTTTTTTGTATTGATAAGAGATAAGTTTGTTCAGAGTTAAATACCTAAGCTAAAGAAGATTTCAGAGATGTACAAGTTTAAGTATTAAAACCCTTTTATTGCGGGCATTTTGCCCGCATTTTAGCTAGAACTTATAACAGTGTGAATGCTGTTTATAAAAATAGTATGATTTGGATATTTACTGTCTAATACCAATTTGATAAATGTTTGCTACACATATTATTAATCTTGGGTATAGGGTGTGAGCTGTAGGGTGTAGTTAAATAATCGGAAAAACGGGAAAATTAGTATGATTTAACTTTTCCTAATCGACAAACTCATTACTCCCAAAAATAACATCCCCATTACACCCGCCAAAGGATTACCATCTATTCCAACTAACCACTCTCCCACCTCTTCAGAATATTTGACTAAACCTCCCACATTAATAATATAATATCCCCACACTAAACCACTATGAATACCCATCGGCAAACCCAATAATTCTGGTTTTTTCTTCATAGCTTTATCTAATTTTTTACCACTACTACGTTTAGCCCAAACAAATATTAAACCCAATAAAACTAAACCTGGAAATTGTAGCCAAGTTCGTAAAATTTCCTCTAAAGGTTTAATAAAATGTAGCACTGCATAAACAATACTACTCACCCATAAAACTACTTTTGGTTGATAATTTCTCTCCAATTCATCTAATAACCAACCCCGAAATAATAACTCTTCAGCAAAACCAATACCCACAGATACTAACAAACCTTCAAAAATAAATTGCAGTAACTTTTCTGAAGGCGACTGCCATACTACCCACCCCAAAAATATCTCTAATATAAACAGAGCAAATAGACTAAATAAACCTATTCCTAAACCTTGGAAAAATTGCTGAAAATTACGCCTACTGATTTCTAAACCGTAGCGACGTAGTAGATGGGGTTCTCGATAAACCTTCCTTCCCCAAAACCGAAGCAAAATAATAAACTCAATGTAGAGTAGAGCGATCGCCAAGATACTCTCTAGATTAACATTTTCCACCAAAAAATATATTGGTGCTGCCAATGGTATCCAGACCAAAAGTAATATTATAATAAAAATTCCGATCCTTACCGGAGCCGAAAACTTTGGGATTTTTCTGAATAATAAATTAGGCATTTTTAATTATTTCCCCAAAAATGAGAAACCGAGTTTCTCTACAACGAAACTCGGTTTCTACATTAATATTAAAATCAAATCACTCATCAGGTTCTATGGTGCTAGTTAATCCATGATTTTTTAAATTTTCGCAGTAGAACTCAGCGTGTTCTAAAGCGCAGGTAATCACCAATGCAATACCATTAGAGTGAGCTTCCATCATAATATTGACAGCTTGAGGCTGAGTTAAACTCGGCACTGTCTTCATCAATGTTTGGACTACATACTCCATACTGTTGAAATCATCATTATGGAGTAAAACACGATAACGTGGTGCAGGTTTCCGAACTGTGGAAGTGGAACGCTTTTCTATAGTCTCGACAGACACGACTCTATCCTACTTAATAAAACTAATACAACAAGGTACTTTATGTACCACAATTGATATTTACTTCTAGTTTCAACGGCAGAATTTAACGGCACTCGGTTTCCAAACAAATATTGCTAGCAACTAAGCCATCTAGCCAACCGCCAAAACTAAATCGATGGAGACATTTAAGCTTCATCGATTTCTTTTGCATACCATGTTTCAGGGTCTGCTTTATAAAACTGATATAAAACATCACATAGCGTAATATTTTAATGTTTACTTCCTGCTGTAGGGACGTTGCATGCAACGTCCCTACGGAGACCGTCGGCGGTTACTCATCCACAGGCATTTACGGTCAAGCCAACCGCATCTCTCAAATTGATACTCTAACTATTTGAGGATTCACCTGAAAACAAAAAACTAGGTAAGTGTTATTTTAGATACATATTCACTTAGACTAATTTTAAAGTATAGATATACTTTAATGATAACACAAAAATCAATTTTGTCACAAAAGCTAAATGAAAAAATTAGAATTTGCAGTATTTAAAGAGAAAAGGCCAAATTATATATTGGCCCTTTTTTAATTAGATGGAGGCCGAGGTAAACTGGCAAAAAAAAGCTTGTCCATATTGAGACTTCAAGTTTTGATCGGCCTACAATTTTGGAATTGCAATTTTTTCCATAACATTCCAAAAAAAACTACAGTTTTTCAACTATAAGCCGTTTGATTATAGATTGATAGTTCATAGACAGTATCTCTTATCGTTATTTATGCTTACTCCTGATTAAGATTCTTGCTGGTAAAATCATAGTTGTAAAAGTACAACAGTAAAAATATAGATTGATCACCCTCACAATTAATGGCCCAAACTCTCAAACAACCTAACCTTATATGACACGTAGACCTAGAACCGCCCCCCCCAAACAATCTAGATTCAACTATGCCACTATGGCAATTTTAGGAGGAGTCTTTATTTTAGGTATTGGCATTGGTATTGCCTTTAGCTCCGCTTTTAACTCTGACCCACAAAACGTGGCCTCCCGTGAATTTATCGACCGCAGCGCACCAGATGCCGAACTTTGCGTACAATTCGGAGCGAGCGCAATGGTAATGAATATGCGCGTTTTCTTAACTATGAACCCTTTTAGCGTATATGTATCTCAGCCAGCTATAGAACCTGGATGTGTGATTCGTAGAAATAACTGGAATCTTCTGGAGCAACGAAACTTAGTCACCAACGAACAAGTCCGTAATTGTAAGAACCGGATGAATACTTTCGGTTATACAGGAACGATTAACAATGAACCTGAAATTGATTGCATTTATCAAAACGATAGCGCTCAAAACCTATTTTTAAGAAATCAACTAGGGCCTGGAGTTGTTCCACCTAACAATGACAATTTCTAGTTAACAATAGATTAGGCAGATTAAGCAAAAATGGATTAAATAGGAAGTTTAATTATAGCGCAGGTTAAGTTTGTTTTGAGGGCTTGGTTACCAAGCCCCGACAAAGATTTAAAGCGAAGATGAGAGCCAGAATGTTGAAACAGATGACCGATTTTTCAGCCTGCCCCTAAAAAATAGGCGTTGCTGAATACCGGGATGATTTCGGCTGACACGGGGACACGGGGACACGGGGACACGGGGACACGGGGACAGGGATACACACCAGACACGAGGATTATGGTTTCTGCTCGGGCGACAAAATCATCCCGCAATTATGCAATGCC
>JASJEE010000189.1 GCA_030064835.1 Microcoleaceae cyanobacterium MO_207.B10
AAAATGGATAATAATTGATTTGATGATTGGATTTGGGGAGATATCTAATACACCCCATCTCTCCCTACTCCCCTACTCCCCCACTCCCACACTCATAGACCCCAAATGGGTTCTATACAGTTGTCGCACTCTGGCTTTGCATTCAATGCAGACATAAAATGCCGGAATATCCCTAGATAATTAACACTTTCATACCTCCTTTCTCCCTACTACTCCACTACTGTACGGACGATTCGCGAATCGTCCCTACTACTACTGACTACTCAATAATTATACGATAACTAATTATCCGGATTCTATATGATATGGCAAACAATAATTTCATATCCTTTCTATGGATGCTAATAGTAATACCAAATTGAGAAATGTTTGCTACAAATATTATCAATCTTGGGTTTTGGGTGTGGGGTGTAGGGTGTAGTTAAATCATAGGAAAAACAAAGAAAAAGGCTGGTTATCAAAGGGATAAAGTCGAAAAACTTGATTAATTAGTTAAGAGTTGAAGTTGGCTCAAGCATCACATTATTTTTTAAAATTGGTATAACAACTATGATAGGGTTGCCAACAGTTACAACCAAAATTAAAACAGTAGAAAATAATTCCGAGCGGACTGTGCAAGAAAAATTTTCACACTATTTTAATTGGTCAAATGAACAACCTCCTGTTCCTCAAAAATAAGGAATTAGTCATTACAGATAATAACGTAAATTTTATGAATAAAAAAATTAACTTGCTCTTATCTACATTGATATTAACACTCATAATATCTGTTAGTTTGCCAAGAGTAAAAGCCCAAATTACTCAAACACAAAGTAATTCTAATACAACTTGGGGAGAAGTTTTTCAAGATTTTTTTAATCAGTCCGATGAAGACCCACCTGTAAGTCACAAAGATGGCACAAGTCGTGGTACTTTATGTTTAGTTTCCCCTGGTTTAATAGAAATTCAAGGCAAAATTTGGAATACTCGCCCCACATTTATCTGGCAAGGAAAATTAAAGCAAATTGAAATTAATGAAGCTAACAGTGAGGAGATTTTGTGGAATGTTGAACTCACAGAAAATGACCAAAAAGTTGTTTATACTGGACAAGCATTAAAGCCAGGTAATACTTATTATTGGCAAGTATTTGATTCTGTTGCTAATCAGTATTCTTTTCCTCTTATGCGAGTAACTTTTATAATTATGGATATGGAGGAACGTCAAGCTATTACTCAAGAGTTAGAAAAACTGAATACTGAGTTAAATCAACAGGGTGTTAAACCAGAAGCGATCGCTCTTGCTAGAGCTAAATTTTTTGCTCAACGCAACTTATTCTCAGACGCTTTATCTGAAGCATTTGCTGTTAAAAACCCTTCTCCAAAATTACAGGATTTCCGCAGTAATATTTGGCAAATATTTTGTTAAAAATTAGGTTATCAAGTAAATCAGTAAAACGTAAGCATTCAGCCGTCAGTTATCAGCAATCAACTATGAGTTATTTATTAACGTATCCTGTTTTTCAGGAGTAATTAATCTGCAAAAAGTGAAATATCAAGAAAAAAAATCATCAGCTAATTTTAATCAGTTCTGTACGTTGGCTCGGCTATTAGCAGTCAGCGGTCAGCTAATACCAATTTTATAAATGTTTGCTACAAATATCTAGGGGAATTTTTAGGAGTCAGGAGTCAGGAGTCAGGAGTCGCATGGGAATTGCTTAAATACCATGTTTGAGCTGCGTAAATCATCTTTTTTGTCAAATGGACATATTATGAAAAGTCTTTTTATTGCCCTTACTATTCGTAACATTCTTTTTTCAAATTGTTATAATAGCTGTTAGCTCCGCATTCCGCAGGAAATGCTTACAGTAAAACCGATAAATAATTATAAATAAAATCTAGTTATTGCCGGGTAATTACTTAAATCTCCAAATCCTAACTTAAGCAAAGATTTTGATTTTTTTGAATACCTGTTTACTCAAGCGAATTTGGTATTAGTCTATTATCAAAACTATTTGACCTGGTTTATAGTATAAACCAGGTTTTTTTTATGGTTGGGAGATAATACCAAATTGAAAAAAGCTTGCCCTCGCGGAGGCGGGGGAATGTTACAAATAAACTAGCTAGGAAATAATTGATAATTGACAATTAATTATTCACCTAAAACCTAGCACCTAAAACCTAAAACCTAGAAGTTTATTTGTAGCAAACATTTATCAAAATGGTATAAGAAGCATTCAGGTAGCTTGCAGGTATCATGGAAATCAAAAAACTGCTAATATTAACAATTTAGCTCCAATTTATAATTTCAATTATCCCTCTAATAATATCAATAACTAATCCCACCTATAGCTGACAATAAATTAATAGCTAATAGCTGATAGCTAATTTATGAAGGCTATTTGCGCAGCATTCAGCAGGAAATGCCGACTATTTATACAGCAGATTTAACCTTGGTCAAATATACTCATAGCGGGGAAAATTACCTCACACTAGAGAGGTTTAAAAATTAATATATGTACTTCATATACTTGGAATTTGCTGTAACTACTAAACATAATATTATCCCCTAAAACCATCTCTGATATTAACCACTCTCCCCATACTCCACATTTCTAAAATCTGAAATATCTTGATTGATAGTGAGAGTCATAAATAGAATCATTTTTAGTATTTCATCTCAATACATATACAACTGTAATACCACGCATTCCGCAAAAACATTTTTTTTAAAAGTTGCGTAAAATCTAGTTATTTTTCTGAAGAATAATTTAGACATCAACCAAGAAATCACAACTAAAAATTAATTCCTTTGATGCACTTATTCAAGAGGATGGTTTTGCAATTATTCGCCAAAACAATTACACAAAATAACATTATAGATAATTGTCTTGTTATTAATTAAATTCGTGACTTGCCCAAACAAAACTTCATTTAAAGTCTTAAATCACAAACAACCTGATAAATTTTGAAATCCAGAGGTGTTCTATGTTTCATAAATTTGATTTATTCCTATCTACATCAGTATTAGTAGTAGTAACAACAATGGGATTACCCCTAATAGAAGTCAAGATGAATCCACTAAAACAAGATTATTCTCAATCCTTAGAAGATGTTTTTCTCCAGTTTTTAAGTAAATCTAATGAACAACCGCCAGTTCCTTACAAAGAAGGAACTAGCCGTGGTTAACTAAGTATTTGTTATTAACTGGAGTTTAGATTAAATAATTGAATATCAAATCAATAAAAGGATGAAAAAAATTTAGACCATCAACAGATACGAAACACAAATGTTGAAATTAATTAAATTGTAAAGTGACGTAGATAGAAATCAACTATTTTCATCAAGGTGGGTATTTGTTCTCCATGTCAACCTAACCATAATGATTTACGGCGTTGCTGATGCGTGGGTATGATTTATATTTATTAGCGATCGCGCTCACTATTAAATAGTAAGTATTCTAGATTGTTGAGTTTTTATTTTCATACCTTGATTCAGCAACGCCTGATTTACTTGTGGGTGAATCTCAACTATGGAGGATTACCAGAAAATATAACTTATTGTTGAGGAATAATTTCTGTCACCACACTACTACTACCCCCTTGAATAGTAACAGTTTGATTTTTTAGCTGTCCTACTGCCCGAGGGCCTCTAACATTAAATGGTGGGTCAAGTTGACGATAAACTACATTACCCTCAGCCTCAAAAGTTTGATTGTCGAAATACCAAATTAATTCATTTGTATTTAACTGAGCTTGATTTTCTTCTCCAATACCTACGACATTTCCCGATAAAACAAAAGTATTTTTATTAAAGTTTCCTTGACCTTTTTCTGCTATTAAAATAATCTTTTCTTCTTGTTCTAATACTTTTATAGGACCCGGTGAATCAACTATATCTTGAGAGAGATTCCAAGTAACTAAATCACTATTAATGTGTACTAATGGTTCTGTTCTAAATAACTGAACATTTTTTTTCATAGTAGCAATTTTAGTATCCAAGTCAAACTCTGATTCGTCACTAAATCCAGTACCAACAACTTTTTTTTCTTTTAGCTCTTCTATTTTTAATGGCTGGTTACTAACAAATTTTTCTTGGTCTACTTCCCATAATAATTCTTCTGTTTGTATCTTAATTACTGGCTCTTTGAACATTGCGACGACTTGACCATAAAATTCTATTCTTTTTTCTTGACTAATAACTTTTGCAGTTTGAGCAGATGCTTGTACTTGTTCACTAGACCCTGTAATATTATTACGAACAATAATAATTCCTTGGTCAGTTAACCACTCTAATTGTTTTCCCCGGATAACTATTTTATTTTGGATATCATTTACTTCTATATTATCTATGAGTATAATTTTTTTTCCATCCTGATATACTTCCCCTGTTAAAGCGGTAATTTTATAAGCTACTTTTCCATCTTGAAATAATTCACCTTCAGGATTTGTGACTCTAATTATTTGATTATCTTTTACATAGCGAGCTTGTTTTGATTTAACTCGCCATAGCATTTTACCTTCTTCTGATGCTTGTTCTAAAGTAACATCATTTAATGTTAAGTCACTTTCTGGTTTTTGAGAGGGTACAGGTTGTTCTGGTATATTTTGTTGAGTTTGATTTTTTTGATTACAACCACTCATTCCTAGAAGTAAAGTCATGAAAATCAGTAAAGGTATTGGTAAAAGTTTGGTGTTTAACAAATGGTTAGTTTGTATTTTCATAAAATTTTTATTAATATTTGTCTACTGATGGATTTTTCCTGAGTCATAGTAAGTAATTAGGGCTTGCTGATTCAATATCACAGCATTTACAGATAAAGGTTTTAGGTCGTGAAAAAGTACCAGCTTTTCAGTTGAAATTGCTCAAAAAGTGAGCCTGAACGGGGTAACGCGAGACAGAAAAATCTCCGAACAATTATTCCTCCAATTTTCTCTGTCTTCCCACACTCCCGACACTTCCCACCCTCCCCAAACTCTGCTATTTTTACCAAACCCTAATTACGCCAGGATAAACCTTTGAGGGTTTGCTGATGCGTGGGTATGATTTCTATTTTTCGGTAATTGCTACACTATTGAATAACAAATTAATAACGAATATTTGAGATTGTTCAATTTTTATTTTCATACCTTGATTCAGCAACGTCCTAAATCCTAATTACTCCTTCAAATGTAACAAACTAGGAACGCTGAAAGCTAATAATGTTTGAGTAGCATTCCGGAAGAAAGTTTCTCTGTAATACCAATTAAAAAAAAGAATGTTATGCTTGCTCAAACTTAAACTATTAACTAATTAATAACTGGAGTTTAGACTAATTAAGGCAGGCCGGAAACTTGCCGAGGGAGAATAGTGAGATCGGCCAACAAGACTGAAACTATTTCTACTTCAGCATTGCCAAGACTTTTCAGTCAATTATCCACAGCCTGTGCTATAGGTTAATTGTGCCCTGGAAAGACTTTTTGAATAGTTTGAATAATCTCAGCTTCACTCAAACTCGCCAAAAAAGAAGATAATCAACAGCATTGAAAACATCTGCACCCCTTATATTCTCCAAGGGTTCTGAGTTTCAAGTCTTCATTGCTTCTGAGCAAATTATCTTATGACCCCAAAATTTAGTCTAAACTCCAGTTAATAAAGTTTTTCCACTTTATTCCTTTTATAACCAGCCTTTTTATTTTTTTTCCTATTATTTAACCACACCCAAAACCCCACACCCAAGATTGATAATATTTGTAGCCAACATTTATCAAGTTGGTATAATAGGTGAGCTGAGTGCCCTTAGTGCAGAATTCTAGAGGAAATGGTTACTATCTGATTAAGATTTATTTTCTACCTGCCACCTAAAACCTAAAACCTAGAAATTTATTTGTAGTCAACATTTATCAAATTGCTATAACAATAGGAAAGAACCATATAAAAAAAATCAAGGAAAACTTTTAATCAGATGAGTAAAAAGTTTTCCAGCTTTAACTTGGATATTACTCATTTGATAAAAATTTCCTTGCCTTTAAAAAATCTATAGCAAATAATATTCAATTTTTGTTGTCGAATATTGACTCTATAAACAAAATTTTTATTAGCTACGTATCTAAAACTCAAAAACAACGAACATAAATCAAAATTGATGCTTTTGAGAACTTACAATCAGAACAAAAATGTTATCTTGATTATGATTCCTCCATCAAACCTATTGTTGACAGGGGACGATAAGTATAACTGGGAGATTTGCTAGTTTTCTGGATATCTTCTTTAATGTTTTCTAAATCTATATAGCGGTCAGAAACATTAATTAAACTATCGCTAGTCATCGATCTAAGACTAACTACTTCAACTCTAACACCTCTATAACTAACAGCATCTACAGCGTAAGCTAAATCTCCATCTCCACTAACTAATACAGCAGTATCATAAGACCCTACTAAAGCCATCATATCAACTGCAATTTCCACATCAAGATTAGCCTTTTTAGACCCATCAGGTAATTGCACTAAATCTTTGGAAATAACTCGATAACCATTACGACGCATCCACAGCAAAAATCCTTGCTGTTTTTCATTAGTGCGGTCTACACCTGTGTAGAAAAAAGAACGCAATAGTCTCGAACCACTAGTTAAACGACACAAAAGTTTTGTATAATCTATCTCAATTCCTAGCTGCAAAGCAGCGTAAAATAAGTTAGACCCATCAATAAAAATGGCTACTCTGCCACGATTTTCTAGAACTTGTTCTGGCGTAAATATGTCATTACTCTCTATTTGTTGATGATTCAACATAGTTTTTAACCTCGTTTTTTTTATTTATGGAATAAAGAAATTGAATTCTTAATTGGGGATAGTTCGTCAGAGCAAAAACCAACTATATTATGGGAAAATAAACAATGAGTTAAGTTAAGTAAGTTAGGGTTTTTAAGAAACAGTTTCTGCCAGTTATAGTCTTTGAAAAACGGGTTGAGGTTGACCTAAAATTTGATTTTTTGATAAATATCCCCAGCTTATCTGTTTAACAAAGTTTTCTGAACTATTAATTAACGATTTGTCATTAAAATCATTTGAGAAGCCTAATTGCTCATAGATAGCATTGCTAATATTAGGAGTTATAGGCGATAAAAGATAAGCTGCTAGTCTAACAGATTCCAAGACAGAATATAGCACTTGTGCTAGGGCTTCTAATTCACCCTGTTTATATAAACCCCAGGGAGCAGTTTCATCTATATATTTATTGCAACTTCTAACCAAAGCTAAGATGGCTTCACAACCTTGACTAAAAGCTAAAGATTCGTAAGCTTGAGTGACTTGTTCGCCCAAACTTGTACCTATTGTTTTCAAGGGATGAGTTACTGCTATGTCCTCACCATTAATGTCGGGAATTTGGCCCTTAAAGTATTTATGAGCCATTTTCAGGGTACGATTAAGTAAATTACCCAAATCATTAGCTAAGTCAGAATTTAGGACATTGATAAAGCGAGTTTCACTAAAATCACCATCCTGGCCAAACTCTATTTCTTTGAGAAAATAGTAACGAACTGCATCAGACCCATACTTTTTGACTAATTCAAAGGGGTCTAAAGTATTACCTAAAGATTTACCCATCTTTTTACCGTCTTTAGTCAAAAATCCATGTCCAAATACACAACCAGGTATGGTTATACCTGCTGACATCAGCATTGCTGGCCAGTAGATAGCATGAAAACGTAATATATCTTTTCCTATTAAGTGAAGATTAATCGGCCACCATTTTGATAAGGCGTTCTCCAAGGTAGGCTCACTATCAGGGTCGAGAAGTGCTGTTACATAGGCTAGTAACGCATCAAACCAAACATAGATAGTATGGCTGGGATCTATCGGTAGAGGAAAACCCCAATCTACATTAATTCTAGAAATAGAAAAGTCTTGTAATCCTTGCTTAACAAAGCTTAATACTTCATTGCGACGGCTTTCGGGTTGAATAAATTCAGGTCTTTCTTGATAGAAAGTCTCTAGTTGTACTTGATACTTAGAAAGACGAAAGAAATAGTTTTGCTCATCACGCCATTCTACTTTTTGGTTGGTGTGAATAGGGCAATGTTTATCTTCTAAGAGTTCCCGTTCTTCTTTGAATTCTTCACAAGATACGCAGTACCATCCTTGTTGCTGGTTTAAATATATATCTCCTTGATCCCAAACTCTTTGGAAGAATTCTTTGACAATCAGCTCATGGTTAGATGCAGTAGTACGACTAAAACGGTCATATTGAATATTGAGTTGTTGCCAGAGGGACTCAAATCCTGATACTACTAAGTCACAATGGGATTGAGGGGATCTACCTTTACTCTGAGCTGTTCTTTGAATTTTCTGGCCATGCTCATCTGTACCAGTGATCATCAGCACTGATTTACCCCGTAACCGTTGAAAACGAGCTACTGTATCAGCAGCAATAGTAGTATATCCACTGCCTATATGTGGCAAATCATTGACGTAGTAAAGAGGAGTTGTAATGGCAAAAGTATTTTTTGCCGGGTCTTTGCTTTTCATTGAAAATGATGATAATTAAATACTTTTGTTGAGTTGGGACTGACTAAGATCATAACCTAGTGGTAGTACCGACCTAATTTTATTGACTACTTAGCTCAACTGTTTTTTTGCTAACCTGATTCACTATTTTTATAAGTAGCTCAGAGCAAATAATATCCCTTAACTTAACAGTAATGCTGTTGTCTTGTCCCTATATATTTCTCAAAGAAATTTTAATTTTTGCTATTTAATGCTATTATCTTTGAAAGCTATTTATCAGACTCTAGAACACACATCCCTATCTAAAGGCAAAATGGGGATAAAAGCAGATAATTTTTTACTACTTTCTAGTCTATTTCTGAAAACGATTGGTACTAGGATATTCTTTCACCATGGTGACCGTATTCCAACTGAAGGAGGGATACTAGTTGTAAGTAATCATCGGAGTTTTATGGACCCTTTGTTACTTACAGTTGCTGTCAATCGTCCAATCAGATTTGCCTGTCATCACTATATGGGCCAAGTACCTCTACTACGAGAAGTCGTGACTGGCTTAGGCTGCTTTCCTTTGGATGACCACAGCCATAGACAAAAGCATTTTTTCCGACAAGCAACAGAATTATTACAGGCTCAGGAAATGGTGGGAGTTTTTCCAGAAGGCGCCGCACCAATGGTTCGCTTTACTCCCCCTGGTCAGCTTGGTAATTTTCAAAGAGGATTCGCTCATTTGGCTTTGCGTGCCCCAGTATCAAATCTGGCAATTTTACCAGTAGCGATCGCTTCGTCTGAGGAGCGTTTAATCTCTTCGAGCATACCTCTAAAACTATTAAGTTTTTTTGACCCTTCGGAACCTTTATTTAATCAACCAGGATGGCATCCAGTGATAGTTTATCAACGTTGTAATATTATGTTTGGTCGCCCTTTTTGGATTACTGCTTCCCATCGTCAGCAATATCAAGGAAAATATGCTAAACAATTAGTGGCTAAACTAACTAATTATGTTAGTCAGGAAATTGTCAGTTTACTCCAAAGAGGTTGTTATTAGAAGATTTAATTTTGACTTAAATTTTCTATCTTATACTAGTTATTCTAGAGATGAATAGGAAAAATTGCGAATATTAACCAATAACTTAATAATTGAATAATCTAGTTAGATTATGTCCAGTTGAATACTTACACTTTCCTTTCGGGAAAGCAGAAGCCAGAAGAGAAGGATAAGCTGATCAAGATAGAAAGTTTTTTGTCACTAATGAAACAGACATAATATTTAGGGATACTTATGGTTAAAAATCATCAAATTGTTACTAAAGTCAAAATTTAACAATCTCAGTTCATTAATTGATAATGAATAATGAATAATGGATAATTACCTCTGGTTAAAACCGTTACGGAATTGCAGTTCCGGAAATATTATTTCTTTTCTTGGTCGATTGGATATGGCGTTTACTAGCGCAAAGCTCCGAAGTGCGCGTAGCGTCCCGGAGGGAAAGGAGAGCCGCTCCGAAGCATCGCCATCCCGCCCTACGGGAAGCTCCGAAGAGCGACCTCTTTTTCCCCTTAAAAGGGTCGGCTTTCAACCAGAATTATTTACCGAATTAATAATTAATAATTAATAATTAATAATTCGGTAAATAACAAAAGACAAAAATCATAGAGTCTAAATCACCAGTTGGTAACATCAAACAACTATTAATTACTAAATTACCAATTATTATCAATCTGTATCTGTATTCAATCATGCAAGTGGCTAATAGCCAAATTAGTTTTTTCAGGCCCATTGCGTCGAAACCAGGATTACCCCTGTTTGTTTTCCTTCCAGCTATGGATGGAACAGGTAAATTGTTGCGATCGCAAGCATCTCAATTATCAAAAGCTTTCGATATTCGCTGCCTCACCATTCCACCAAATGATATATCAAGCTGGGATCAACTTGTAGAAGAGACCATAGCACTAATCAAAATAGAAAAGGAAGCTCAACCTAAACGGCCTATATATTTATGTGGAGAATCTTTCGGAGGGTGTCTAGCACTGAAACTTGCCGTAGGGGCCTCCGAACTATTAGACAAATTAATTTTAATCAATTCAGCTTCTTCATTACGAGAACAACCTCTAGTCAGATGGGGTTCATATCTGACTCAATGGCTACCTAGCTATTTATATCAATTATCTGTCACAGGACTTTTACCCTTTCTAGCAGCATTGGGAAGAATTGAAAGAGACGAGCGTCAAGCCTTACTAGAAGCCATGCAGTCAGTTTCCCAACAAACTTCAATCTGGCGATTAGAACTAATGCGGTCATTCAAAGTAGAGACAACCCAGTTAGAAGCCCTTCAACTACCAGTATTAGTAATTGCCAGTGCAGCAGATAGACTTTTACCTTCTTTACCACAAGGAAAGTTTTTAGTCAAGCATTTACCAAAAGCTCAAATGGTTGTTTTGCCAAATAGTGGACACGCCTGCTTACTAGAAGCAGACGTTGACCTTTATAAAATCATTAGAGAGCAGTGGCAAGAAAATTAGAAACAGATTGGCTCTACACCAAATTAAGTACCACTAAAACTTAGATGTTCTAATTTAAACTCAGCCATTTTTGAGCATTCAGACGTTGAATCACACCAAAAATCAATAAGTCCAAAGTAATTTTACGCTCATCGATTAAAAATGGCTCCAAAGTAGCAGGTTTGGCTCCATTATCAGCACAGGAGAAACCCCTTGGTCCCTTAATATCCTTTTTAGGAAAATAGACACTGAACTGACGCTGACCTTGTTTAAACTTGCCCACTACTTGCCAACATTCCTCCGATGAACTAGAGCCAACCATCGGTAACTTTTGCTTGACCAAATTCAACTCTAAATCTTCAAGCCCTTGCTGAGTAAGAGCCTCCTGCAAAGCAGGCAAATAGTCTTGCTGTATAAACTCTGCAAAAGGCTTGTCCTCCACAGCGGGTGGTTTTTCTTTTTTTACCTTACCCCCAGCAGGCTTACTACCAGACTTTTTAGCTTCTTGTTCTTCTGCCATAAATGCTTCCTTGGTTAAATTTCTGCATAAGCTCGTTCTACTAAACGACGAGCCAGGGTTTGAACTCCTGTATGTTCATAATAATTGGTACTTACATCTAGGAATGCAGCCAAATAGTCCAATTTATCATCGCTAAATTCTACAAAACTTTGCAAGCTATTGGCCACGTTTTCTGGTGTAATGCCTCGATCGCTGACAAAATCTCCCATCCAACCAGAAACAGAACCGAAAGCTTCCCCAATAAAGCCCAACTTACTATCTTTATCATCCCCTGGAATAGCATCTTCCATTTCCCGGAAGCCATCATTTTCTTCTAAATCTGAAGGGGAAAGTCCTTCTATCCAGCCAGCGGCCGCATCTAGAAAATCTGGTCCTAAAGGAATTAAACCATCAAAACAAACTAAGGCTGCTAACCGCATCAAAGATTCTCCGCTATAATCTCCCAGAGCGCCGACAAAATCACCAATACTATCTCCGGGAATGCCATTGATGGAACAGAAACCCAATAATTCAGCAACTACTTTCAGAGATAAATCGATAGTTTGGGCTTTTCCTGGTTTAGGAGTGAGGCTAGTTAACAAACCTCCGACCAGAGGAATTTTATCACCTACCATATTAGCTAGGGTAGCTGCACCTAAAGCACGACCTGCTCCACTGACAGTTTGGTATAACCACAAAGCACGTTGATATCCTTGGGCTTTATCATTGAATAGAATGACGGCTCGATCGCCTATTTGCTGAATTAGGTCTTCGTCGTCTTCTCCTGTTACAGTGCGGATGGTATTTTCAAATCCTACCAAGTTATCCCACTCTCCTGGAATAACAAAGTCTAAGGCGCGTAAGGATTTAATTGTAATATTGTCAGTGGGCAGTTCATCGACTAATTCAAATATTGGTTTGCTCATTTGAGGCTCCTTAATTTCAGTTATCAGTTATTAGTTATCAGTTATCATTACCTCTGACTGAAGTTGGAGGCAAGAAAATCTGAAATTTCCTTTTTTTCAGTTTTGGGGGCAGGATTTTTTGATTAGACATCTCCCACAATAAAAAATTAAATCAATTATCCTAGAGAAATTATCAATTATTTCCCCCTCCATACCTATTCCCTCCATACCTATTCCCTATTCCCTAGTTAAAAGTGAATAGAGGAAGACGCTTTTTTTCAGTCTTGGGGCAGGATTTTTTGATTATACATCTCCAACAATAAAAAATTAAATCAATTATCCTAGAGAAATTATCAATTATTTCCCTCTCCATACCTATTCCCTATTCCCTCCATACCTATTCCCTAGTTAAAAGTGAATAGAGGAAGATGCTTTTTTCAGTCTTGAGGCAGGATTTTTTTTGATTAGACATCTCCAACAATAAAAAATCAAATCAATTATCCTAGAGAAATTATCAATTATTTCCTTCTCCATACTTATTCCCTATTCCCTCTTTTCTATTTGAGTTAAAAGTGAATAGAGGAAGACACTTTTTTTTCAGTCTTGGGGCAAGATTTTTTTGATTAGACATCTCTAACAATAAAAAATCAAATCAATTATCCTAGAGAAATTATCAATTATTTCCTCCT
>JASJEE010000190.1 GCA_030064835.1 Microcoleaceae cyanobacterium MO_207.B10
AGAGGATGCGCGAGATTTGTGGTTTATTGGTTATATTCCTCAAGTAGCAACAGGAATTTGGTTAGGGAATGATGATAACAAACCTACCTGGGGTTTTAGTAGTACGGCAGCTTATAATTGGCAACTGTTTATGAAGGAGGTAGTTGAGGATATGCCTGTTAAAGATTTTCCTCAAAGACCCAGTTTTTACGATCGCAAACCTACTATTGAACCTAAACCTGTCGAACCAAAATGGATTAGGTACGGGAATATTGGGCCTGATGGTAGAGAGTTAGAAAAAAGAAATTATTATAGAGATTATTATGATAGAAATTATTAAACTTTAAGGATAACTGATAGTCTAATATTTATGCACTTAATCATATACAAATTATGAATCCTAATAAAAAAGTTTTTGTTTGTAGTTTTGCTCTAGCCCCAGATAGCTAATTAATGAAACTTGATATTACCAAAAATTTCAGGTATAAAGCTTATCTATTCATGGAGAAAAAATAAAAAAAATCCTTTTAGCAAATCCTCTAATTTATAAGAAGAGGTAATTCTAAATTCATAATTTTTGAATTATTCCTACTCCCTATTCCCTATTCCCTATTCCCTATTCCCTATTCCCTAATTAATATGTTTGATTGTATAATAGTTGGCTCCGGACCCGCAGGAGCAAGTGCGGCATATCATCTAGCAAAATACGGACGTTCTGTATTAGTTTTAGAAAAAGAAAGTTTACCTCGATATAAACCCTGTGGAGGTGGAGTTTCTCCTATTGTTCAAGAATGGTTTGATTTTGATTTTTCACCTGCTATTTCTCTGAAAATTAACTCTATTCGTTATACTTGGAAAAAAGGCGATTTAGTAGAAGTTAAATTACAAAATCAACAACCTATTTGGATGGTACGTCGAGAAATTTTTGATTATTTTATCGTTCAGCAAGCGCAAAAACAGGGAGCAGAAATTAGAGATAAAACTCCTGTTATTGGCATAGAATTTAAGCACAATAATTGGCAAGTTTATACAAATAATCAATCATTTACTTCTCGCTATTTAATTGCTGCTGATGGTGCTAAAGGTTCCATGGCAAAATGGTTATGATTTAAAAATTGTAAGTTGTAGCAAACATTTATCAATTTGGTATAATTCCTAGAAATATATCCCAGATTACTTAACTCATTTTAATCTCACAATTTAAACTTTTAATTGCCTATTCAATTCACCACAAAAAATTCTAATTATTCTCTAGTTAATTGGGGATTTTATGGAACTAATTGTGATGCTTCAGGGACTGGAAGAGATTGATTTTTATAAAAAGTTTCTAAACTAGAGCGATCGCCAACATAACGCCAATGCCAAGGTTCATAACCTATTCCTTTTTCAGCATCACTAGGTATCATTTCAAAGCTATAATAAGCAGCATAATTTTGCAGCCACCGAAAAGCAGCCGTATTTTCAAATTCAACAGTTTGATGGGTTACAGGTGCATTTCCATCTCCAATATCCACAGCATAACCTGTCATATATTCCCCGTAACTTAGTGCTGATAATTTATCAGTAGAACTAGTGGAAATACTATCAGCATCATTAACCAAATTTTCTAAATCAGATTTTGACTTAAACCCTCTTAAAGGTACTAAATTAATACCATCAACTTTAGCAGCATCAAGCATCGACTGAAATCTTTTCGCTGCAGTTATTTTTAATTTAATATCACTATCAGTGCTAATATATGCCAACTCCACTTCAGTCGCTTCTGAGTAAGGCATCTCAGATAAAAGATTTTTCTGTACTTCAGTGGTAGCCATTTCAGTCGTGGAGTCAAGCATCTCACTAGTATCAGTTTCGGTTTCCGTTTCCCTTTCACCAGAAGAAGCATTAACTTGGTTAAGATTAGATTGAAGTTGTAGCCCCAGAGTAACTGCCGCAATTAGAGCAATTATTCCAACCCAACTCCAAATCCATTTTTTATTCTCAGGCGGAGTAGAGATAACTTCCTCATTTTGCGGGTCTCGTACTGCTTCAGGAATCTCATCTACAATAGTTTCCTGGACTAATGATAAATTTTCGGATAGACTCTCGTTATTCAAAGCTCAACTCCTGGTGCTGAATTTTCAAGACGCTTATTACTTTACAAGAGAAAACAGGCAAATAAATCAACGCAATTAGATTTTAATAGAGAAAATAATTTTCTCAAAGCAAAGGCCACAGTTCGAGAATGGACTAATTTTGTGAATTTTCCTGTTTCACTTTTTTCTTGACCTTCAGATTTTCTGTTTAGTTTGGCCTTGTGTTCTTCAAATTTGGCCTGTATTTCCAAGCCTACTTGAGAAATTAATCTTTTTTTGCCGATGGTTGTCCGGCTCCAATTGTACAATTCAGACCTAGCAATCTTTGACCCTGAGTTGTTAAATGCTTCAGTTTTGATAATTGGCAATATTTAGGGGAAATTCACCCTACTAATGAATGGCAAGTTTTCCCTACTCCTATTAATGAGTCTACACTTTTTCAAGCTGAATATTTTACAGATTGGAATGCTTGGGATAATTTAGAGGGTTATCGCAGTTTTGGTGTTATTAGAGCTGTTCATAATTCCGACCCAAAATTAGTATAAGTAACTCTTAGCTTGTATCCTCAAACAGAAAATTTAGTTTTTCATTTGAATATAATTAACTCAACTTTTTCTACTCAAATAGAAATCAAGATAATATTGAGATATAATCCTAGACCATATAAAAAATATGACTTACAAAATTGTCAGATAACCTCAACAATATTAGACTAGTCTGGCAAACTTTATCAATTAGTCTAAATGAATATTTCGAAACCAACGAACTATTACAAAGCTATCGACCTATTAATCTCTGTTAAAGTTTTTTTGATATTAGTAACTGGAATCGTTTTTATTACAGAACCCATAAAAAAAGTTTACGTCCTATTGGCTTCTCATTGTTTGCTATAGGTACGAACTTTTTACTACAAGAGGTTTACAAGCTAGAGGTTATCAAACAAAGTGCTGAATATCTTTTAATATCCGAACATCTCAACCTTGATACTATCAAGATGCTTTTGTTTAAGTAGGTAGGCAAAAAAAGTTATAAAATGCCATATACGCGCATCTGAGGAAAACTTAAATTTGATAACACAGAGCGTTTTATATTTAATTATGCCTAGCTACTTAGTGGGGTGAATTTATCTGCTATTTTTTGGTTAATTTTGACTTTAATCCCTGAGATTCAAATCAGATTTTTGATAATAAATAAGTAGGCTAATAGATGTTTTTTTTTGGGCAAGAGCCGAACATCTCAACCTTGATACTATCAAGATGCTTTTGTTTAGTGGGATGAATCAGGGCTATTTCATTCTCAAATCTGCCATTTTGTGTATTTACGAAAATACCTTATTTTGAGCTTTATAAAATTTATCTTTCCCTACCTGAAAGTAAGTAAATTCATGCTCAAAATCTAGAATTAAATGACCCTGGGGATGAATTTATCTGCTATTTTTTGGTTAATTTTGACTTTAATCCCTGAGATTCAAATCAGATTTTTGATAATAAATAAGTAGGCTAATAGATGGTTATTTTTGGGCAAGAGCCGACGGCGATTAAGTGTGAAAATGATTTTTTTCAATTAATAGCTTTAATCTGTAGCTTGATTACTCACATTTCAGTTGTAAATATTCCCCTAATATTAAAGCAGCAAGAAGAAAGTATTGGAAAGTTTAGAGAGAAGATAGAAAATTTAAAATTCGCAGAGCAAAAGTTAGAAAAATGCTTAGATGGGGTGCAGATGACTTTAACTATTTGTGATTCTACTTGTGATTCTACTAGAAGTAGTAGCGAGATTTTTTCCCCTGGTGCGGACAAAGCCGAAATGGCTGGATATTATCAAAGGATTCTTTGGATTCTTTATCAAATTGAAGAGAAGCTCATGCAAGTCTTGGCAGATAATTCTACATGATTGAGTTGGTAGATTCTCTCAAAAATTATGTATGTAATTCAGATAGATTCTACATTTTTAAGTAACACCTCAATTCTCACATCTGATTCCTGATTGCTATAGTCGAGAAATTTAAAAAAACTTGAGAAGTTGATAACGCAGTTTCTCTGCAAGAGGCTTGCTGAAGTGCTGTTTGTGGAGCATTCCGTCAGGAAGTGCTACTTCAATTTCCACTCTTGACTCAGACAAAAGCATTAACCAAAAATATTAATAACAAAAACTATAAACTTTCTGTCCGGATGCGCCTGGCTCCGGATAGAAAGCAATCAATAGACTAATTTTCTTCTGAAGAGATAATGCAAATTTATTTATTAATTTCATTAAAACAGGCACTAACAAAGCAACACAGTTTTAACTGGCATAAAATACTAAAATTTATCGCTGCTATAGTATTTAGTCTATTAACTTTTACATTGACAATTAACCAAACGCCTTTCGCATTAGGAAAAACTTCAGAAACATTACAAAATAGTAATCTTAACAATCTCACTAAAATCAACTCATTAACACCAATTTCTAATGTAGTTTATAAACCCATAAAAATAGATGGCAGAGAAATATTCAAAGTAGCAGCAATAGCAGGAAAAGAAATCTCAGGCAATAATCACAGTTCTCCTCTAAATATTCGGGTCAGAATGTATGAAAATAATCTGATCAAAACAGTTGAAAATTGCTTTGATCCTGACACTCTTAAATTAACTCTAGAAACCCAAGAAAATCAGACATTAGTTTTTGCCTCTGATGCAGAAGACCTGAACAATCAGTTTCTCATAGCAATAACAGATTTAGATGCTCAAATTCATGGTATTTCTAGAGAAGATTTATCTAATCAAATTATTGGTTTTATTCAAAATGCTTTAATCAGAGCTCAGGGAGAACGTCAACCAGATTATTTACTCATCCAATTGTTAATTTCTGTAGGGGTAATATTGGTTTTGACGATGTTGAGCATTTTGATATCAATGTGGCAAAAATACTGTTTTGATAAATATCAAAAGCAACAAAAAAATCTCGAAAATTTACAGTTAAATTATACGCATACTGAAGAATTAACCACTTATCAATATTTTGTTAACAGCCAAGATTTAAACCAGAATAATTCAAAATTAAACGAGGCTCCTAAACAACAACTATATTTGGAAAAACGACAAGATGAAAATTATTTTTTTAGAGGCTTTTTACAAGTAATTCACATAATATTCTGGCTTTGTGGTATTGGTTGGATTTTAGGAAATTTTCCTTATACCCGTTGGATACAAATTTTATTGCTGAGTAATATCGTTACATTCACTATCATTATTAGCACTTATTTAGTAATTAAAATTAGTCCGCTTATGATTGACTGGTTGGCTATACATAGTTTTGAAAAACTCGAAACTAAAAATCATCTTTTTAGAAAAGTATCACGAGCAATTACTTTTTCTCATGCATTGAAAGGAATCGTAATTTTTATTTTAGCTTGTATTGGTTTTTTCTTGGTATTTTATAATTTGAATATTTCTATCATTCCTGTATTATTAGGGTTAGGAATTATTATTTTTACGATTTCTTTTGGTTCTCATAATCTTGTTAGAGATGTCGTCAATGGAATTTTGATTTTGCTAGAAGATCAGTATGTCATTGGTGATATTATTGATTTGGATTATACAATTGGTTATGTAGAAGAAATGAATCTACGGATGACACAAATACGTGATGCCCAAGGACGCTTAAGTACAATTCCTAATAGTAATATTTCTAGAGTACATAATTTGACTAAAGATTGGTCGATAATTGATTTAACAGTTAAAGTTAATTTTGATGCTAATTTAGGAGTAGCTGTACATTTAATTAAGCAAGTTGCTAATGATTTGAGCAATGATTCGGAGTGGGGAGATAAAATTTTAGATTCAGCAAGTATTTTAGGAGTAAACAGCACTTCTACAAATGGAGCGGAAATAGTTATTAGGATGAAAACTATACCAAGAAAACATTGGAGTGTGGCTCGTGAAATGTGTTACAGATTGAAGCAAAACTTTGAGAGAGAAGGTATTAGTTTTAATGCCAAAATTAACTCTATATATAGAGGTTCAACTGAAGAAAATGTGAAATTTTAGGTTTTCAATGAACCTGTTTTTTAAGTCTTGAAAAGAAACCGATAAATTAACTATCAAAATTATGTATTATTTGTTGCGAATATCGTTCATATCTGGCATTATTTATAGCAAGTTTATGATATATTTCCATGTATTGATTGAAGAGTTTTATACATCACAATTAATCTAATAGCTAATAACTAATACCTACCTATACCAAAAATTTACTACTGCTCACAGAAAAGTTGATAATCTGTTTTGTTTTCCTTTACCCAACAACAGTATTAGCAAAGCTTGTCCCAGTAATCCGAGGATTAGCTACAATAACTAAATAATTCCTAATCTATGCCATAGTTGAGACAGTGGGCCATTTGGCAACTTCTCCATTTATTCAAAAATGATACTGAACTATAAAATATATAAATCAATAATATTCAAAGGATTAGCTTTAATATTACCTTTGGCTGCGGTGAGTGTGCTCCCATCTCCTATTTTGGCCCAAATAAATCCAACTAACCCTCCGCCACCAAATCAAAATTCTTCAGGCCGTACTCTCACTGTTCGCTCCGATATCCAAGAAGCTGATTCTCAAACAGGAGTTGTGACAGCTCGTGGCAATGTCCAAATCAGTTATCCGGCCCGGAATATTCAAGCCACTGCAGCCCAAGCTCAATTTTTTAGTCGAGAACGTCGTATTGTTCTCAGTGGAAATGTATTTATATTACAAGATGGCAATACAATTCGTGGAGAAACAGTCACCTATCTAATAGATGAAGGACGCTTTATTGCCTTACCACAATCTCAAGGCCAAGTAGAATCTATATATCTTGTCCCCGCAGGCCAAGAGGGAGATGCAGAAAGTCCTGTTACTGCCCCATTCAATCCTAAGCCAGCTTTTAAGAGTCCCATAAGTCCATAAGCTGTGAGTAAAAATGTTAATAGTTAACAAGTCTGGAATAGATGTGATATTTATCAAAGTGTTGCGAGAAGACCAGCGCTTTTGTGCAAGGAAGCGTTAGCGGTTTCAGACACAATATGTTAAATTATAAAGAGTTTTTAGTAAGTCGTAGATGGTTGAAAAAGCGTACAAATTTAGGTTCTACCCAAATCCAGAGCAGGGGAGTCTGTTGCGGAGGACATTGGGTTGTGTACGTTTAATCTACAAGAAAGCTTTAGCAGCTAGAACTCAAGCCTGGTATGAACAAAAGGAAAGAGTCAGCTACAAGCAAACTTCAACTATGCTTACTTGTTGGAAAAAGCAGGAAGATTTAGATTTTCTTTCTGAAGTAAGCATTGTCACACTACAGCAAATTTTGAGACATCTGCAAACTGGTTTAAGTAACTTTTTTACTGGCCGTGCCAAGTATCCTAACTTTAAGAAAAAACGGAATGGTGGTAGTGCTGAGTTTACAAAGTCTGCTTTCAAATTGTTTGATGGTCAAGTATATTTAGCCAAATCCTCTCAAGCATTACCGATTAGATGGAGTAGACAATTACCGAAAGGATGCAGCGCCACTACAATAACAGTTATGCTTGACCCATCTAATAGATGGTCGGTGTCTTTGAGGTTTAACGACCCCAGGGACTTGAAACTGGAGCCACTCAAAAAAAGAGTTGGTGTCGATGTCGGCATTAGTAGTCTCATTGCTACCAGTGATGGCACAAAAGTCAATAACCCTAAGTATTTCAATCAACTCTACAAAAAACTTAGGTTAGCTCAGAAGTCTCTATCTAAGAAAACCAAAGGGTCTAAAAATTATCATAAAGCTAGGTTCAAGGTAGCTCGTATTCACGGAAAAATTAAAGATTCAAGGCTTGACTATACTCACAAACTAACTACTCAACTAATTAGAGAAAATCAAACTATTTTAGTTGAGGACTTGGCAGTTAAGAATATGGTAAAAAACCATAAATTAGCAAGAGCTATTAGTGACGCTAACTGGGGAGAATTAGTTAGGCAATTGGAATACAAAGCACAATGGTATGGACGGGAACTAATCAAAATTGATAGATATTTTCCTAGTTCTAAACGTTGCTCTGAATGTGGATATGTAGTAGATAAACTACCTCTAGATATTAGAGAGTGGGACTGCCCAGAATGTGCTGCTCACCATGATCGAGATATTAATGCAAGTATAAATATTTTGCGGATGGGACCCCCCGGGGCGCGTAAGACGCAAGGGAATGCCCTCCAAGAAGGCTGCCGGGCAGGCAGTGTCAGTCTGTGGAGCGACTGTAAGACCTGATGGGAGTAAATCTCGGAGGGCAGGTGCTATGAAACAGAAAGCCCCTAAAGCGCGATCTTAGGGAATCCCGGCCTGTCTCATATAGCAGGATCGGGAGAATGTCAAGAGAGCTGGCTTTAACCCTAAATATGAAAATTGTTCTGGAAAATATTCACAAATCCTATGGTAAGCGTCCCGTGGTTAGTCGAGCTAACTTGTTTGTTGCCCAAGGGGAAATTGTGGGCTTACTCGGTCCTAATGGTGCAGGTAAAACTACTACCTTTTATATCGCTACAGGTCTAGAAAAGCCATCTCTTGGGACAGTCTCTCTGAATGAATTAGACATTACAACTCTACCGATGCACAAAAGAGCCAGACTTGGTATTGGTTATCTAGCTCAAGAACCTAGTATTTTTCGTAACCTTAGTGTAAAAGATAATATTCTTCTAGTCTTGGAACAAACAAAAGTGCCTCGTCGCGAGTGGAAAAAGCGACTAGATTTTCTATTGCATGAGTTTCGCTTGGAAAAGATAGCTTATACTTTAGGCTCTCAGGTTTCAGGGGGAGAACGTCGGCGTACAGAATTAGCTAGGGCTTTAGCATCTGGGCGAGATGGATTAAAATTCTTGTTTCTGGATGAACCTTTTGCAGGAGTAGACCCGATCGCTGTTTCTGAAATTCAAAAAATAGTTGCTAAATTAAGAGAACGAGAAATGGGCATTCTGATTACTGACCACAATGTGAGAGAAACTCTAGAAATTACAGATAGAGCTTATATTATGAGGAATGGGCAAATTTTAGCGTCTGGTACTGCTGAAGAACTTTATACTAATCCTTTAGTACGTCAGTATTATTTGGGGGATAAGTTTCAGCTTTGAAGTAGCACTCAGGACTTCAGCACTTCAGCATTTCAGCAAGCCTCTTCGAGAGGAACTGCGTTATCAGCTTCTAGGAGCGTGTATGATGGGGGATACTCAATAGAAACTGCTCCGCGTCTAAATACCCATAAAAAGGCGCACCATATTTTTCAAACTCTTGTTGGGGACTACCCTTGAATTTTTAGCACTCCTGCTAAATGCTGTTTGCGGACTATTCCAGACCGAAAAGCTGATAGCTAGTTAACAGGAATTAAGACTTTGTTGGTCTAAAAGACCATGTATCTTATACCAAATTTAATAAAGCTTGCCCTCACGGAGGCGGGGGATTTTTACAGTAAAATCTTTTGCTAAAGGATGGGAAAATTTGCACTTATTCTATCTCATACCTACCACCTACCACCTACCACCTAAAACCTGGAAATCAACTAATGTAGAAATATTTTTTGAAAATGGTATTAAACGTTGTAGTTTTGGCTTACTGGATATAGAGTTTTTTCCTGAAAGTTGAAATTTTGGAGTTGATATTAAATATCTGAAGAAGAATATGAAGCTAAGTATCTCAGATTCTTTGTATTCCCTACAAAGACTTGAGCCAAGAATTCCAGTCATGGACCGCTACATGATTATAGAATTAACCGGACCATTTCTTTTTGGTATTGGATTGTTTTCTTCTATTGGAGTAACAGTAGGAGAAATGTTTGATTTGGTCCGGAAGGTCGCAGAGTCAGGGTTACCATTTTCTACAGCTATTACAGTATTTCTCTTAAAACTGCCAGAATATATTGGCTTGGCATTTCCGATGGCAATGGTACTGGCAACTCTGATGGTTTACAGTCAGATGTCGAGTAATAGTGAAATAGTTGCCCTTCGCAGTTGTGGAATTAGTGTCTATCGAATGGTAGTTCCGGCACTAATATTTAGTTTGATTATTACTGCCTCTACCTTTACGCTTAATGAAATTATTGTACCTAATGCCAACTTTCAAGCATCTCTAACTTTGGAAAGAACTCTTGAGGAAGACGACCCTCCTTTCCGAGAAGAAAATATTTTTTATCCAGAATTTGGCAAAGTTGAGCAACCAGATGGTAGTAAGGATACAACTCTCACTCGCTTATTTTATGCCGAAAAATTTGACGGCAGATATATGAAAGGTGTAACTATCCTAGACCGTTCCCAATACGGAGTCGAGCAAATTGTTTCCTCAGAATCAGCAACTTGGAATCCTAGAGAAAAAAGTTGGGAGCTATTTAATGGTACTGTTTACCTGGTATCTGCTGATGGTTCTTATCGGAATATTGTCAGGTTCGATCGCCAAGAACTACAAATGCCTAATACTCCTCTAGATATAGCTGGAAAAAAACGTACTTATTCACAAATGAATATTCGTCAAGCTTATGAGTATTTAGATTTAATGCGGTTGAGTGGGAATCACAGAAAAGTTGTGAAAACTCAGGTAAGAATTCAGCAAAAGCTTGCTCTGCCATTTGTTTGTGTGGTAATGGGTTTGGTAGGAGCAGCTTTGGGTATTGGACCTCAACGTTCTGGTAGCCGTGGAACTAGTTTTGGTATTAGTGTGATTGTTATTTTTGCCTACTATTTACTTTCTTTTATTACTGGAGCAATGGGTCAAAAAGAAATTATTAGTCCTTTTTTGGCGGGATGGCTGCCGAATTTTCTGGGTCTGGGAGTGGCAGTTTTGTTGTTAGTTAGAGCTTCGCGATAATTTAGGTAAGTACCTGGACAGAATTAATTCTGCATTTTTGATTGCTCTATGACAAAGCAATCAAAGGATAAACAACAAATTTATATACAAATAATTTTGTCCACCTACTTAGTAGGTATTGGGTGGCGAGTTTTGGCTATTAGTTAATTATTTGGTACTCAAATATTTAGGGCTGCTGTATAAAAGCAGAAGTAATACCATGCGTGAAAAAAGAATGTTATGCTTGAGAATACTTCAAGTATTAACCAATTAATAAATTTTTTCCACTTTATCCCTTTGATAATCGGCTTTTTTCTGGGTTTTTCCTATTATTTCACTACACCCAACACCCCACACCCAACACCCAAGATTGATAATATTTGTAGCAAACATTTATCAATTTGGTATAATGACAAATGAGGATTTTATATCAAATCCGTTTAATTCGGTATAAAAAAATTTTCTAATCTTCATTAGTTGCCAAGTCTTTGTAATTAGCATTTCTACTGACTCCTGACTATTGTACGGGCGATTTCCGTTCCGGAATACTTCGTAAACGCGTAATTAGGAGCATTCCGTAGGAAATCGCCCCTACTACTAATTCCTAAATTAATTATACCGATGCTACCGAACATGATCTTAAGCTTTTTAAAAAATAAAAAGTATATCTTTTTTGTATGTGAGAATGTGGGTATTTTTTGATGGTAGATGGAGTAATTTGCCAATTTCGCGATCGCTAAAACTGTTGCCTGTTTTTTACTTTTACAAGAAGACTTTTTCAGGAAACACTATTTATCTGGTAGACACCTCTGAAAAAAATAACTCTGTTAATCTTGTTCAACTAAGGCATCTTGCTCCACAACTAGGAGAGAAGGAGAAAGGTCAAAAACAACAAAGGCAGAAGATTTGAAAGAAGGAAAAAATTGAAACTTGACTAGATATAAATTAAATCTCAAGCATCTAGATAAACGATACCAATGGAAATGAGATTAATCGTTAAAATTATTCCAGGAAATAGTCTCGATCTGATTAAAACTTAGGGATTACACCAATCTAGGTTTTAGGTTTTAGGTGGTAGGTGGTATGTGGTAGGTGATAGATGAATTATTAGTTATTAATTCTTTACTAAGTAGTTGATTTGTAACATTTTTTTTAAATTGGTATTCGACATTATGGAATGATACTGGAAAAATTTGCCTCGGACTTTGACTGAAAAAACTATTAACTAATCATTTCAGTAATTCCTCAATGCCAAATTCATTCATCCCAAATCCAGAATCATTCCTGAGAGTGGAACACCAAAACTTATTTACCTTTAATCTTGTCTCTGGAATTCTGACTCTCTTCCTCTAACGATTACTAAGTTATAAAACATCTCCAAAATACTTTTTCAGCAATTCCTAGTTAATCAGCCACAATATTACCACTCGAACTTAACAACTCGACCAATTCATTTTTATTCTTTTTACTATAGCCAGATATTCCCCGTTTTTTAGCTATTTTTTTCAACTCTGCTGCTGTCATACTGTTCAAAATATTCGGGTCTGTGATTATTTCTGGCAGGGGTTGAGGAGTGAGATAAAATACCTCTTTCAAAGTATTAAGTTTTCCACCTTTAGTAATTCCACATTTCAGTTTTGTAATCGGTTCAAAATTTTTCCAATATTGACGCGGTGCTTCATCAATCCGTTCTGTGGCTATTGGTAATCTCACTCCTTTCAGTTTGCTATCTGGTTTTTCAATTAAGTATTGAAGTGCCGCTTTTATTTCATCTCGTGTCGCTGTAGAAAGATTAATTTTTGGTATTTTTTCCCCAGACAAAAATTTGCTGATTTCTTCTGTTATCTCACTTTCATCAGCAATCACACACCAAACTTTTTCTAAACCCGCAGCTTCAGCCACAGCAAAAATAAAAGAATTACCAATTACTTCATATTTATCCTCTTCAATTTCTTTCACAATTACAGGTACCCAGTTTCTCCCCCCACTTTCATTGAGATATTTTGCCGTTCCTGAAATTAGAAATTCTGGCGCATCTATTCCATCCCCCGGTTCAATTTCATCAATATATAGATGTATTAACTTACCAACATTACTCAAATTACTCATTGTAGAAAATACTCCTAACCAAATCTATATAGTATCTGCGAAAATCACACAATTAATCAATGACTTGATATTGCTCTGCT
>JASJEE010000191.1 GCA_030064835.1 Microcoleaceae cyanobacterium MO_207.B10
GGTACAGTTGTTTTTCTGATTTGTGCGGCTCGTTTGGCCCTTCTTCTCTACTCCCTACTCCCTACTCCCTACTCCCTACTCCCTAAAACAAAGGAATTTTGTACCTCACCATTGTAGAAATTGCTATATGATTATCCTCAGCCTAGCAATAAAGAATAAATTAAGGATAAGTTTTATTTGTATAAATTTACTTTCAAGTAGGTTAATATAGAAGGTTAAGTTAGTCTAATTTATGCTTAACCAATAGATATTGGTAACTGCTCTGACAGACGGTTTTTTAAATCTAACATTAAATCTTCAGTATTTCTATGAGCTTCCCACTGTCCAGAATTTAATATATCTATTTGCCACTCTCCTTGGATAAAATTTTCATCTTCTGAAACAGTACCAATATAATAAATTATGTGTTTTGAACTGATAAGATAGCGCTTTGTGAAACCAACTTTGTGTCCGATAACTTCACCACTTAATGTAGCTTCTCCCAAATAATTATCATCTAATATATTTCCACTTAATATATTACTAGATTGAATCAAGGTTGCTTCAAACCTAGTTGCATTTCCCCATTGCCAATATGTACCTAGCCAAGTTCCACTTAAGTCTGCCATAGGATCTAAATTTTATTCTTTAATAAAACATTGTTTGATTGTCCGAAAATAATTCGGGTATTGATATCGTATTTATTGACTTTACTGTAATTAATATTTTTGCTATACAACATTTACATTTGATTTGTAAAACTAGAGTTAATAACAAAATATAACAGACAAGAATTATAAATAAATAAGAGCATTTTTAGATTTTGATATAAAGAAGTATTCGGTTTGACAATCTATTTATAAATTCTCAATCAAGCAAATTCATAAGTATAAGCTATTTTAACTAAAAACCACTTAATTGTCACATCTATTTACTGATAATTCTGCGACTAAAATCTCTAGGTTAAAGAATAATCAGTCTCTATAAATAGGCTCAAACAAATAAAAATCAAACCTTGTATGTAATTATACGCAAGCTTTAGTTGAATTTATACAATTCATGGTTTCAGTTGAGAATTTACTAATACTTAAATTTTTCTGATTCTCATTCACTTTAAGTATAATTATCAAACAAATTTGTCAATCATAGATTATGGCCAACAAAATCTAGCTCTACCGATACCAGGTGATAAAAATAGTTCTACTAGAGTCTGATACCATATATAAATTAATATCTTAATCTATATTCTCTATTGTCTTATCGATCAGGTATTATAAAATACAAGAGGTAAATTTACTGTTGTATAATGTTGATCTAATCCTGTTAGCTCAACTCTAAAACCCAAATACAACTACTCTTAACCATCATAAAGTCAAAAATATAAAATCAACTTTAAAATTAAACTATTAGAAAAAATGAGCAGAAATAAACAACTTTTTAATCAACATAAACATTCTCCAGAACCTGTGCCAAATGATGTATTTAAAATATTAAGCCAATCTCCCGTAGGTACATCAACTTGGAATTGGATTTTAACTCGTTCAAGTTCCGGAACAGAGCAAATTTTTCTACCCCTTTCTCAAGGAGTTGATTTAACAAAGGACTATGAACCAAAATTTTTATTAAAAATGCCACCTGGTAAAAGTTTGGATTTAGAAACTTCTGTCGAAGTTACTGCTAAAGCCGGAGTTTTTGTGACAAAAATAGGCTCTATTTATGTTGCTCCTTTATATGTACTATTCCAGTTATCTGGGAATAATTATATTTATAGAGTTTGGATTAATCATTATGAAGGAGATACTTTACCTTCTCCTTTATACAGACTGCAAAAAATGCAAGATTTAAGTATATTATTAATCGCAGATAAACCAGATCCACAAAGATCAATAAAAATTGATAATCAAATTAATTGGTCTAGTCTAATAGCAAAAATAGAATCCATAATGCCTTGGGATTTATCAGCTTTTAATACAGCAAAATCTACGGCCTCTTCTGCTCAAGAATTGTGGAATAGAACCACATATGAACAAGTAAAGAAAACAACAATAACTAAGTTAAATGACAGGTTTAGAAACGGGGATCGAAGTTTAGGAGACTACAAAATGAGTAGACAGGTATTATTACTGCCAATTAAAAAACAAAAGCAACTTTTTAAACAAATTCAGGAATTTGATGATTTTACACCGGAAAATGACCCAAGAGGTGAACATGATATAGGTAAAGTTACAATGGATGGTGTTGAATATATTTGGAAAATTGACTATCTAGACACTAGTATGATTATGCTCTCAGATGAACCAGCAGATATTAACAAAACCACAAGAATATTATTGGTAATTCGAGGTGATGAATATTAACTTGAGCAATTAAAAAGTCAAGAGGCTAATTTATAAAGTAAATATTTTTGAGATTTGGTATGAGCCATCAGTAACGGCCTTGAAAGCTAATGGCTGATAAGTTACAGTATCATTAAAATAACCACCCCAATACTGAGGTGGTTGTAGACTCATGTAAAAACGAGTTAGCAAGGAAGATTAGTATTAGCGTTTAACTGAACCTTGCTCAAACTAAGTTTTTATTATTATAGACTTATTGCTCATAAATCAATAGAACTATTGCTATAACCCATATTTTTCTGCTTTAGTAATTAAAATTGTGATTGATTTAATCATTATTACAGTAATTTTTCTTATTTGCCTAATAGACTAGAATAAATTTACAACCGTAAAATCACTGAGATATAAGTATATCTAACTATTATCACAACAATATTGAATATTCATACAAAAATCTATAAAGTCTGAGATAGTAGTTCTATAATTTCAGCAAATATGAAGATGCCCACTATCATCGCAGATTATCAATGCCATAACGCAGAAGTGCCAATTTGGCACTCAATGGAACAATGTTTATACTGGGCAGATATTCCCACTGGCAGAATGTTCCGTTATTATCCTACCACCGACAGCCACGAACAAATCTACCAAGGCGAACCTATTGGTGGGATAACTATTCAGACAGATGGGGCGTTATTACTATTTATGAATAAAGGAGCGATAATGCTCCGCATCGCTACCGCGAGCGCTACTTGGCAAGCAGGTCAACTCATAGAGATTGCAAATATTCCCGCAGAAACTGACAGTCGTTTCAATGACTGCATTGCCGATCCTTGCGGTCGCGTTTTCACAGGTACCATTAGTACATCAAACCATCCTGGTAGTCTTTACCGCCTCGACACGGATGGCACTATTACCAAAGTATTGACAGGGCTAGAAATTCCTAATGGTATGGGTTTCACCCCAGACCGCAAGCAAATGTATTTTACTGACTCCCCCCAAAGGAAAATTTATATATTTGACTATGACCAAACCACCGGCAACCTCAGTAACCAGCGCGTTTTTATTACTACTCCAGAAAATGAAGGCGTACCCGATGGGATGACAGTGGATGCAGAGGGTTGTATTTGGTCAGCTCGTTGGGATGGAGGTCATTTATTCCGTTACACTCCTGACGGTAAGGAAGTTTTGCGAATTCCATTTCCGGCAAAAAAAGTTTCTTGCGTAACGTTTGGTGGAGCTGACTACACCGATATGTATGTCACTACTGCAGGAGGTGATAAGCGTGAAGTAGAAGGGTCTGGTGAGGGGTCTGGAGCTGGTGCTGTTTTTCGATTAAATATTGGTATTCAGGGTGTGCCAGAGTTTATGTCAAAAGTGCAAGTTTGAGGAAAAGTAGAGGATGTAATACCAATTCACTTAAAGAATTTCACAAATAGTTTCGCTCCTTTAAATATCAAAAAATTGTCTGAAACTTTATGTATTGTCAAAGTTTTTAGCCGATCAAATCAAACTTCTGACTTTAGTGAAACGGTATAACTTCCCCAACTCTTTTAAACAATTATTTTTGATAGCAGTCGCCATTACTATTAGAAAATTTTCGCTCCTCTCAAATTTAGTCATAGTAATAATTTAACTCCTGTAGGGGGCATTTCCTGCGGAATGCTCCGCAAACGCGTTTACGAAGTATTCCGGAACGGAAATCCCCCCTACAAACTTCTGACTTCAGCTAGAATAACCTAAGTCCGGTTGTAAGTATGGTTGGAGTGATGCTTGCACTGCCAATTTATCGCAACGTTCGTTTTCGACATTTCCTGCATGACCGCGCACCCAAGAAAATTCGACTTCATGTTTGCTACATAAATCTAATAATTTTTCCCAGAGATCGGGATTCATTGCTTTATCCTTTTTATTGCGTTTCCAATCATTTGCCCGCCAACGTTTTGCCCAACCTTTAGTAATAGCATCAACTATATATTTAGAGTCAGTATAGAGAGTAACTATAGAGGGTAGTTTTAGTTGTTCTAATGCGACTATTGTTGCCATTAATTCCATGCGGTTATTAGTTGTTAAACTATAACCTCCCGATAATTCTTTTCGATGTTTGCCGGAGATGAGAACAATGCCGTACCCACCTGGTCCGGGGTTACCACTACAAGCTCCATCAGTGTAGATAGCAATTTTTGGGATTTTTTCTGTCATATTTTTGCCTTTTTTGTTTGTGAATATTTAATAAGTTTAAGCCAGAGAAAATTATCTGAGAGAATATTTTAGGAGTGAGCGATCGCTCCATAAAAATTTTACTTCTCTTCTCAATAAATTATTTTTGATTGAGCATTATCTTGGCATAACAGCATAGAATTAGCAATTATATTTGCTACTGATATTATATGAATGAAAGCAATTATGTTATAATTATATATAATTTTTTTCAATGAATCATAGAATGCAACAACTATCTCTACCCCTAAATATACCAAATCTCCAACCAAACACAACTTCGCAATTTCAAGAAATACTAAAAATTATCAATATTACCAAGTCTCCAGGATGGCCTGATAAATTTGGTATATCAATTCATAATTGGTTCACAAAAAATTCCTATTCTCCCATCAAAACTCTAAGTTTATTTACAGGCGGTGGTGGACTAGATATTGGCTTCCATGATTGCGGTTTTCAAATAGTTAAAATGGTCGAATTAGAAGCAAAATATATTAAAACTTTAGAAGTAAATTCTCAGCCAGGAAAATACTTAGAGGACAGTGAACCTCTCTGTATAAATATTCAAGAATATATTCCCTCTCCAGAATTAGAAATAGACTTTATTATTGGGGGTCCGCCATGTCAAACATTTTCATGGGGAGTAAATGTTGAGGATATTTTTGACTATCTCCAATGTTTACGAAAAATTGGTTATGAAGTTAGGAATCACAATACAAATCCTCAAATTATTCCAGGAGAATATTTAATTCCCTACAGCTTTCCTACCTTGACACCTAAAAGTGTGCAGTTAAGAAAAAATTTAGGAACATCTAATGAATGATTTATATTTAAGAGTCTTTAAGAATAAAAGTGAACTGGTACAAAGCGATGGTAAAGAACAGGTTTTTTTAGAAGGTAAAATGAGCGATGAAGCTAGAATCAGATATCAGAAAATAACACAGGAACTGGCAAATAACTACTTAGAAAAAAAAATATTGCTTGTCGCGATCGCAATGTTATGAGTGATGGATTTCAACTTGAACAAAGTCAAATAAATACTTTGAATAAACTTGTTAATTCAGTTACCAGTGAAGTTGGTAGAGCATTAGTTGGTTTAACAATTTTACAGTTGTGTGTAAAAAGTATTGAACCAAAACAAAGTATTAGACTACATAAAAGCAGTACAAATAGAAATGCTTTTTCATGGCAAGAAGGAATACCAATGCGTTCTTTAGACAAACAATATATTACTCCTATTTTGCGCAAATACGAGTTATTAAAACTAAATGCAGATGGATTTATGATGACGCGCAGTTTAGCAGAAAATTATCCTTATTCACCTGTTTATAAAGCCAATATTAGAGGAGCGCGTCTGGAGTGGCTTACTCTTGTAGAATTAATTGAATAAAATCAAATAAACTCAAAAAATGCTCTACATTATTTAATATCACAATTACTCAATAATGCTAGAGAGTTTCAAAAATTAGCAACAGAAACTCTCGATCATGTTCAAAATTTTATAGATTCAAGTAAAGCTATAAATCAGAAAATTATTACTAATTTGATATGGAGACATATAGAAGAATCTGATTATGCTGCACGGATTATGGAAATTGCTATACATAGTCTTATGCAGGCAATGGAAGAAAATCAACTATTTCCAGATTCTGAACTTAAGCCTTTATCGCAAATGCGGTCTGCTAATAAAAAACATGGTAATATTGGCGATATTGAAATATTAGAAAAAGGTAATATTATTGAAGCTTGGGATGCAAAATATGGTAAGGCTTATTTACGAGATGAAATTGAAGAGTTAGCTGATAAATTATTGAGTCATTCTCATGTTAAATTAGCTGGTTTTGTGACAAGCGTTAAACTCCAGCGACAATCAGAGTTGATATCTCGTTGCCAGGAATTAGAAGAAGAATTTGGAATTTCTCTGGAAATCTTGACATTTACCGATTGGGTTCAAAACAAATTTAATCAAGCAATAGAAGAGGGTTTTTTGACAGAGGAAAAGGTGGCAGGTGCATGGTTGATTGCTTATGCTGAATCAATAGCACAGAAACGTCGCCATATTGCACCTATTGATGAACCTTGTCAACAATGGTTGGCTACTTTAAAAGATATTTTAGAAGATGTCATATCCATTTAGTTTTAGGTATACCTGTCGCCTATTTTTCTCCTTGTTATTTTATTATTTAGAACGAAGCAAAAACCGGGTTTATCCAACTAAAATTGGTGTTTTAAGAGACAATAATCAAGGAATAAACCCGGTTTCTTTGTTGGGAAAGCATAAGCCCCGATCTTACTAATTTTTTCCAGAGGAATTGTCTGAAATTAACTCCTCAAATTCTGCCACAGAATTAACCCTGATTGTTTCTATTAGATTAAAACAAATGGCAAGAGGTGACATCATAAGAAAACTATTTAAATGATATTGCTATCAAGTAACATTATTGCTCTCTATTGGGAAGTGGGCGATTTGGCTAAGTTTGTAATTAATGTTGTGTACCTGCTTACCACTTTTTGATTTTTCTTACTATGCTAAATTAAAAGTTATCTAATATAAAGATATTTTTTTTTATCTAAAATCTAAAAACCCCAACGTTGTACTTATGACTGAACCTTTAGTTACTACTACACAGGCTGCTTTCTTACTAAATATCTCTACTGGTCGATTGCGGGAGCTACTGAATCAAGGTCGTGTTAGAGATGCTGAAAAAGTCGGAAGACTTTGGATGATTCCCCTTAATTCTAGGGGAATGCCAGAAATTCAACCAGGTCGTCGTGGTCCGGAAGGTACTTGGAACAAGAATCGACGCTCTGGCAATACTTTTGTTCATGTTCTACGAAAGACTATTGACTATAACCGAGACAATGGAACTTCTTATCCTGCAGTTGCGGTGAAAGTGGGAGATAAAAAGGATTATTGCCACGCCTTGAAAATAAAAGGACCTTGCCAAATCGTTTATCAACCCCATGATCCCAATAGGAGTCAAGCCGGCGGAGCGCGTCTGTGGATAGAAGTAGAACCACAACATACAGTAGAGCGGGTATATTTCAGTGATGGAGATTATGGTCCGCCACCAGAGGTGATTGAGCAGAGAGCGAAAGTTAAAAAGAAAAAGTCAAAACAAAAAAATTCAAAACAAAAAAAGTCAAAAAGAAATAACAAAGTCATTTAGATAAATACTTAATTGGCAAAAGAGAATTTATGAGCAGTGGACGTCTTCTGTTCTGTTTTTTGATGTCTCTAAATAAATCGAATTATCTTGAGTAACTAATTCTACGCATATTTATATCATGTTCGGTTGAATACTTATAAATAATTACCAAGGAGTCAGGAGTCACTCCTCAGCAGTCATAATTGTTGGGGAAAGGAGTCAGGAGAAAAGTAGAAGTGTAATATCTTTTCTCTACTCTCAGAGCTGAAATTTTATTTATAACTGATTATACGAACATGATATTAGTGCTAGAAAGGTTTAAAGGATTATCATTAGGATGTGCTTTAAAGCACCAATCTTAACTGAAAAAAAATTGAATAACCTGAGATTTTTGCTATTTAATTAAGGAAAAAATATAGATTTAGAAAGGCATCGGATCATCAATATCATCAATCACTTTTTTACCCGTCACTTTTTCTATTTTCTGAATCAAAGCTTCTTTTCTGTGAGCGAAAAAGCCATCAAAATCATCATTCCAAAGATGTAAAGGTTCAATATTATGAGAGCGTAAAATTTCCTCCATCTGGTTTTTACCCATTTTACCTTCTTTCATTATTACTTTGAGGTAGTAACTAGGAGACTTACGGCCTATTTTACGATTTGTTTCGGCTGATAATGGCGTTTTATTCACTACACTGTTATATTTATTAGAGTCTAAACCTTTGTCTTTACACCAACCTTGAGGAAAGATATGGTGCATCTCTATCTCCTGATCAAAATACTTTTGTGAATCAATACTGGAGCCTTTTAAAAAATCTCTACAACCGTCTTGCATTAACAAAGCACACAAACCCTTAAATTGTGGGCTATTTCTGTTTTTTAATTTCAATAGTCTGCTCTTATAAAAACTAGAATTTCCTCCTCTTTCTGGCATTTTATTTTCTTTACCTAAAATCCATTCTGATATTTTAAGTTCCGCTAACAATACCTTTTCCAATGTTATTCCAGAACCATAATTTCCACTAAAAATACCAGACCAAAACCACTTAGATATTTTATTTTTAGTTCCGGCTTTGTTCCAATCATTAAGGCCGATTTTTATGCAAGCTACAGCCATAGACATAATTTCTGGTGTATAAGGAACTTCCTGTTCAGTAAAAATTTTTTCTTCATGCAAAAACTTTTCTATCTCTTTCAATGAGTTCTGAATTTTATTAGACCATTTTTTGTAATCCTCCAGTTTCAAGTCCAGAATATCAATATCTCGACATTTAGGGTTATCTTGACTGTCAGTAGCTAGTAAAGTCACTGCTGTCAAAAAAGCACTTTCATCAATTTTACTAAAAACGTGCTTTTCTTTTCCATCATTAGTTAATTCTTTTTGACGCTTTTTCCAATCATCTCGTAGTGGAAAATTGTCAGTCGCAAATTGTGCAGTTAGTAAATCAAATGTCTTGAGTTTCTCATTACTTTGATTAACTCTCAAAAATATCTGAGATATAGCTGGCTTAGGTGTTTTTTTAGGTAGTTGAATATATGGTATTTCAAATTTTCCAAAAGAGTCAGCAATTACTTTGTCATAAAATTCTTTATACAATTTGATTTTGTCTGGATTCTTTTCCCAATGCTTGCAATATCCTTGTTGCCAATCGAATGAGTCGAAAATTTTTGTCAGAGGATATAATCCATGTTCGTATTCTTGTTCTGAAGTAGAAACATCAAGAAGATTACTATCAATCGTCTTTTTTTTACTTTCTGTAATTCCCACAATTGCATCATCTCTTGTATCGTCTGACTTTAGTGCATCTTCTATTCGTAAGTAGTACCAAACCTTAATAGCTCTCTTCTTATGTCCAGTTGTAGTTGATACTGGCTGGTTCGACATCAAAGCCTGATAAAGAGCTGTTAAACGTTGCTGACCATCAAGAATAAGTTTTTCTGGTTCAACTTCTCGATCAACCTTTACTCCCTCTATTAAGCGAGCCTTAAACTTAACATCAGGACTACCAGTTTCCAGTAGCAAAATCGATCCAATTGGATAGGACAATGAAACACTGCCTAATAATCGGCGTATAGTTTCATAATCCCACTTCCAATCTCTCTGAAAATCTGGTAATTGTATATTCCCGTTTTTAATATCTTCAAGACACTCTTTCAAATTAAACTTATCAGAATTGACCATACTTTTGTAATCCTTTTGTATTTATATAGACAATAAATTAATTAAGGTGAGCAAACTGCCCACCTTAATATTTTTTAGATTCTACTACTTACTACTTCCCAACACTAACTGGCATCCCCAAAATCTCCTCAATTTTCGGCATCTCTTCCAAAGGAATCACTCGCCCTTCATCCTCAAAACCAGCTATCTGGTCAAAATTCAAATACCGATACAAATCGCCAGCAAACGGATCGACTTTCTCTTTCATAATCTCCAAATACTCATCCACACTAGGTATCCGTCCTAACAACGCACAAACCGCCGCCAACTCAGCAGAACCCAAATAAACACGAGCGCCTTTACCCATGCGGTTATTAAAATTCCGTGTCGAAGTAGAGAACACAGTCACCCCGTCTTCAACCCTTGCTTGATTTCCCATACACAAAGAACATCCAGGCATTTCTGTCCGCGCACCAGCAGCAGCAAACACCCCATACATTCCTTCCTCCCGCAACTGTTTCTCATCCATACGAGTTGGCGGACATATCCACAATACACCTTTGACTCGTCCTGCTCCTTCTAATACTTTCGCAGCAGCGCGATAGTGACCGATATTTGTCATGCAGGAACCGATAAACACTTCATCAATTTTATCTCCCGCACATTCCGACATCAATTTAATATTATCCGGATCGTTAGGTGCCGCCACAATAGGTTCCTTGATTTCGTTCAAGTCTACCTCAATAATTTCCGCATATTCTGCATCTGCATCCCCAGACATCAATTCTGGATTTGCTAACCATTGTTCCATCTTGGCAACACGACGCATAACAGTCCGTGCATCTGAATAACCCCGCGCCACCATATTCTTTAACAAAGCAATATTAGAACGCAAATACTCAGAAATTGTCTCGATACCTAACTTTATTGTGGAACCAGCACAGGAACGTTCTGCACTTGCATCTGTCAATTCAAACGCCTGCTCAACTTTCAAATCTGGCAAACCTTCCATTTCCATAATTCGCCCAGAGAACACATTTTTCTTATTCTCCAACGCTACAGTTAACAACCCTTTTTGAATCGCCACATAAGGAATAGCATTCACAATATCCCGCAATGTTACGCCAGGTTGCAACTTGCCTTTAAACCGCACCAACACAGATTCTGGCATATCCAATGGCATTAAACCCAAAGCTGCTGCAAAAGCTACCAAACCAGAACCCGCCGGAAAAGAAATCCCCAGAGGAAAACGGGTATGAGAATCACCACCTGTTCCCACCGTATCTGGTAATAACATCCGGTTTAACCAAGAGTGAATAATGCCATCTCCCGGACGCAACGCTACCCCACCACGAGCAGAGAAGAAATCAGGTAAGTCTTTATGAGTCTTAATATCAACAGGTTTGGGATAAGCAGCAGTATGACAAAAACTCTGCATTACTAAGTCAGCACTGAAACCAAGACAAGCGAGTTCTTTCATTTCATCCCTAGTCATCGGTCCGGTGGTATCTTGAGAACCTACTGTTGTCATCAATGGTTCGCAAGCTGTTCCCGGACGAACTCCTGGTAAACCACAAGCTTTTCCTACCATTTTCTGTGCCAAGGTGAAACCTTTTCCTGTATCTGCTGGCATTTGCGGACGGGTAAATACAGTGCTAGTTTCTAATCCTAGAGCGTTACGAGTTTTATCAGTGAGAGTACGCCCAATTAATAGAGAAATTCGTCCACCTGCTCGTACTTCATCCAGCATAGTTTCTGGTTTCAGGGTAAAGGTGGAAATTATTTCTCCTGCTTCATTAGTAATTTCTCCTTTATAGGGATGAATAGTGATCACCATTCCTGTTTCCATTTTGGTGACATCGCATTCGATGGGTAATGCGCCGGAGTCTTCCGCAGTGTTGAAGAAAATAGGAGCAATTTTTCCTCCTAAAATATAACCACCTGACTTTTTGTTAGGAATGAAAGGAATTTCTTCCCCAATATGCCACAACATGGAGTTACAAGCAGATTTCCGGGATGAACCTGTACCGACAACATCTCCAACATAGGCAACTGGATTACCTTTTTGTTTTAATTCTGCAATTGTCTTTAATCCTTCTGGCATTTTTGACTCCAGCATCACTAATGCGTGGAGTGGAATGTCGGGACGAGTAGTAGCGTGGGGAGCGGGTGAGAGGTCGTCGGTGTTAGTCTCGCCAGGAACTTTAAAAACGGTGACTTTTATAGTTTCTGGCAGTTGGGGGCGAGTGGTAAACCATTCTGCTGCTGCCCAAGAATCTACTACTTGTTTGGCGTAGGGGTTGGTTTCTGCTAATTCTATAACGTCGTTGAAGGCGTCATATACCAACAGAATTTTGCTTAAAGCTTTAGCTGCTGTATTTGCTAGTTCAGAATTTTCCGATTTGAGGATGTCAATGAGGGATTGAACGTTGTATCCACCAACCATCGTGCCTAATAATTCAACTGCGTAGGTGGCGGATATTAGGGGACTGACAATTTCTCCTTTAGCAATACCTGTGAGAAATCCTGCTTTGACATAAGCTGCTTCATCAACTCCAGGTGGTACGCGATCGCGCAATAATCCCATCAACTTTTCTTCTATTCCGTTTGGTGGGTTTTTCAGGAGTTCACATAATTCTGATGTTTGCCCCGCATCTAGTGGGAGGGGTGGGATACCCTGAGTTGATCGTTGTTGTAGATGATTTTGATAGTTTTCTAACATTGTTTAGGTGTCCTCCAAGTTTACATTGCCAATTTTATATTTTAAGTATTTTTTCAGAGATATATTGGCGTTATACCGTTCTACTAAACTTACCCAAACTTACCCAAACATGATTGCATGAGTTTTGGAGCTAGCTTCCTGTTTCCCAGAAGACCACTGACTATTGTCTGTAACTTATCTTCTCCACAGGCTTCAAATCGCTTGGAACTCAAGCTACTTATTCACATAGTTTTCGTTCGTTGACAGCAGCATTAAAGTCTCTATCAGCAGTAAAACCACATGCTGCACATTCGTATCGTCTCGCACTCAATGGCATTTTCTGTTGATGCCCACATTGAGAACACAACTGAGAACTTGGATAAAATCTAGGAGCTATCACGAGCTGGCTTCCATACCACTCACACTTGTATGTAAGTTGACGCTT
>JASJEE010000192.1 GCA_030064835.1 Microcoleaceae cyanobacterium MO_207.B10
GTTGCTGATGCGTGGGTATGATTTATATTTATTAGCGATCGCTAAACTATTAAATAGTAACTATTCTAGATTGTTGAGTTTTTATTTTCATACCTTGATTCAGCAATGCCTAAAATATCTACTTCATAAAGCTGGAAACTGCTGTCTGTTTGGTTTTGGCTTTTGAAAAAATATTAGGGTGATAAGAGATTTATCTTATCACCCTAACAATTAATTTATTTAATACCCCCAAGGGAATTCGAATCCCTGTCGCCTCCGTGAAAGGGAGGTGTCCTAGGCCTCTAGACGATGGGGGCATACGTCTTTCTTTCCACTCTTACTAATTTAGCAAATCCCTCAGTAACTGTCAAGGGGTATAAACAAATTTATTTGAGGAAATTTTGAAACATAATTAGCCATACTACAGATTAAGACTGTTGCTTTGCCTCTAAAACTTTCTGGGCCGACATTCCCTGCTCTTTCTCCCCAAAATACCATAAAGCAGCAGCAGCCTCAGCACGACTTACAGCTTTATCTGGCCTAAAAAGCCTAGTATAACCAAAAACCCGCCGAATATTAGAAAAGTCCCCATTCTCATAATCCGCCAATACCGCCCTTAAAGCAGCAGGGTCAATTTTTGAAGTATCTTGAAAATCCCAAGCTGACTTGACTTGCTCCACTGTAGCATTCGGTAATGGCTTCCGAATATCCAAAGGTACTTTCCACAGAATTAAATCTTCACGAACCAAAGGTTCATCTGGGCGAAACTTGACCACATTTGTATCCCCAGACAAAGGACTAGGAATCAAACCAGCTTCGGCCAAACCTTGAATGAAATTAAAATCTGGGTCATTTTTGGGCACATCCTCAAAAATAGGTGTTTCATTTGACCCAGCTAATCGAATTTGTTGGCCAGGGTTATTACCCAGAATCTGATTATTCGCATTTACCAGCCATTTAGCATATACTCGCCGAGTCACAATATTTTGAGGTTCACTCAAAGGAGTAGTTGCATCTGGGTTTATTTGATATTTAGCCTGTTGTCCCTCAAATAATCCTAATTTTGACAAGTCCGAAACATAAGGACGTAAACCTGAAGGCACATCCTTGAGAGCTTTTTTCAAAACTGTGGATTCAGGAGTAGTGGACATCGGTACTGGCGATATACCACTGGGAGAAAATGGCGTAGGCGGTGCCGTCGGTAATGCTGCTGCTTCCGGAGAAGGTAACAGTGTAGGAGTCGGCAACGCTTCGGGTGATGGAGTTAAACTTGGCGATGGTTCAGTTTGCGGAAAGGGAGTGGGTGGAGCATCTGAAATTACTGGAGGAGGTGGCACATTTGCGACTTCTTCATTTTGCCATTGATATTCGATCGCATATTCTGTTGCTGCTTCTGGAGTTTGAATAGGTTTGACATATACAGTTACTTGCAAATTATCTTTTTTTGCCACTAGGGAACCCTCACCTGTTTCGGTGGGGCGACTAATAATTTCCCAGTTTTTCTCTTGAAATTCTGTTTGATAGAAATTTTCTACAAGGTTAATCGGGTCTGAAGTATTCCAGAGTGTTTTTTCACCTTGTTCAGATTTATCGATTAACTGAGAATTAGGATATGGGGGAATTTGTAAAGCAAAATCTGCTGGTAGTTGTACAGGTTTTTCTGGTTGCTGGTTATTTTGAGTGGGAGTTTGAGTTAATTGGCTAAAAGGAGGATTATTTTTTAACAGGGGGTCTGCAGCAAAAATTTGTTCTAGTTCTTTACTTGTAGGATTGTTTCCGCAACCACTTACGGAAACTAATAAACAGATAGTTAAAGTAGGAAATATAGTTAGTCTATTTAATAACATATTTAGAGCTTTAGAGCGTGTTTTTTTAGTTAAGCAATTTATTGGCAAAAGAAGCGATTTATCCAAATAATTGGGTCTAAAACCCTTGAAAGCGAAATATTTTTGGATGGGGGATTTAATCCCCCTTAGCAAAATAACTTCTGACTTCGTTAAAGGGAGGTCTATTTTCCTCCCTTTTAGCCAAAAATGTTGTTTAGACATTCTCTGGTAATGATTGTAATTTAGCACTAGATGTTTTTTCTTCTTTTTTATCCTCTTGTTGTTGTGATGACTGTTGTCCTTCAACTTGTTTGAGATGAATCGTATTTACCTGCGTAATAAAATTTGCTATAGAATTTCTTGCCATTTTTGCACGTTCAGTGGCATCTGCAACATCATAAATTCTATAAGCTCCATTTGTTCCTAAGATAAATTTCTCCTGTTCTGCTTCTAAAAGTTCCACAATTCTATTCGCAGAAATCCAATTTTCTTGGAAAGGAAAAGAAGTCACAACACTAGCAACAATAGAAGCGATCGCCGGACAAATTATAGGCAACCATTTCAACCAAGGCTGACCTGTTTCTAATTTATCAACCAGCACTAAAATCGGTGTCACACCAGAAAAAACAATTGTTCCTAACTGCAAAGTATAATAGATATTTCTAGCTTGTTTTCTAGTTTTTTTATAGTCATCTATTAACTCTTGAGTGTAACGTAAAGCTTTTTCTACTGCCTGAGTTATTTGAATATTCTCTAGTGAATTTTGTAGTTGTGAAACACTACCATATAAGACTGCTTTTTTGATTAAATTATTATCTCTGACTTTACTAGTATGATTTCTCTGTAATTCGCGATTAAGAAGGAATAAGAAAACAAACAAACTAATAGAAACTACTAAACCAATGAACAATTTTACATCAGTATATAGAAACAAATAAATTGTCATACCTGAGCCAAGAGCAGTTGCCAAAGATATGTACTCCAGTATTCTCAAGAATGACAATATACCAGGGCTAGATGTTTGTGGTTTATAGGTCTCCATCTGGATACTTAGCTGAGAGTCATTTATTTCAGAACTTGTCATAGTTTTGCTTGTCTATTTGATAAGTGGACTAATACCAAATTGATAAATGTTTGCTACAAATAATCAGGGTTGTTTCTAGTAGTCATTAGTCAATAGTCAGTAGGGGCGATTTCCTTTCCTAACGGAATGCTGCGCAAACGTAAACGCGAATCGCCCGTACAATATAAGTTACCTTAATCTCATATTTTAGCTCGAAACAATTCTCTTGTCTCCCATAGCAATCTAAATTCAAACATTTTAGTTGCCTCAACTATTCCTAACATTCCCCCGCCTCCGCGAGGGCAAGCTTTTTTCCAAATGGTATAAAATACGCCATTATTTAGGGAGATGATCTACTATATAAGCACTCTCAAATTATCTTATAAGATGCTGTTATTAACTTAATACTTGCTCTATGAGAAAATTTGCTGCCAGACTTTTGCCATACCCCAAAAAATTACTTCCGGTGCATCTATCACAGTTGCAGCTAGCTCAGGAAATGTTGCTTTGAAATTAGTTAATAATAAGGTGCGATCGCCCCCAGTCAATACTACCTTGCTGTCAGGAAATTCTTCCCGCCAAGCTTCGATATAATTTGCCATACCCGCCAATACTGTATAAAGCACCCCACTTTGAATTGCTTCTGTCGTCTGTTTTGCCCAACGGTGGGGCAACTCTGCAGGAAGTTCAGTCAAAGGTAACATTGCTGTACCTGCTGCCAAAGCTGATAACTGTAATCTTAGCCCTGGTAAAATAGCACCTCCAACCAAATTTTTTTCCCCATCAGCACCAGTAAAGGTAATTGCTGTACCAGCATCAATGACTAATACAGGCCAGCCCAACTTTGTACCTGCACCCAAAACTGCCAAAGCTCTATCTATTCCCAGGGTAGAATAAACTCCCTGTAGAGGCAAGCGATCCAAAGTAATAATATTAGCCTGGGGATAAGTTTGCCAAATAGCAGTCTGTTGAGACACTACAGATGCTATTAGCAAAGGCATCCCAGAATGTAACTTAATCTTCTTCTTTTCTAGGATGCTTTTGAGAAGTTTTTCTATTTCTCTTTCCCCATTTAAACCCCTTTTAATTTCCCATTCTTGCACATGGTCAATATCCCAAGTTTCCCGAAGAATTGTTTTCACAAATAATCCTAAATGTAATCGGGAATTTCCAATCATTAAACCTAACCATGGTTGCTGTTCAAACATACAAAAATCTGTTCAAAAATTAACAGTTAACAATTAATGATTAATATATAGCATTCCTATTTTTGCTGTGAAAAAAATATCCTAGAAAACGCGTTTTTTCCATTTATGGAGAAGTTTTCTACCTTAATTTTTAGCTAATTTTTTAACTATTCATAGGAAAGTCCCACACCTAATCCTGCAGTATATATAGCAACAGCTTCATCTTGCATATTAAAGACTACAGTTATCCCTGTTTCATCAGGATTCATCCATTTATAAGCAGCTTTAATTTGACTATCTTCTTCTTCCTCTGGCATTAGTTCTTCTTGCTCAACTAAACCCCGCCGATAGGCAGCAGCATTTATTTGCATTTCTCTTGCTGCTACAGATTCTGCAAAAGCTTCTGGGTCAAATTCCGCATCTATTTCTCCCTCAGCTCCCAGAATATTTCTAATTTGTTGATATGTCATCCCTAATTGCAATTTTTCATACTTTTGTCGGGTAATTGAATAAACAGGTTTTGGTTGATTCCAGAAAGGATTACCAAAATTATAAGTATTCAGATTTTTCGTTCTAATTGTTACCACTTTTTGATTAGAATCAAAAATTATCGTCATACTTGTACCATTAGGATTAACCCAAATATATTCAGCAGTATTAGTATTAATTAAAGGATTATCTCTAGTCGGTTGTTTTGTACCTCCACTGCCAATAATTTTTGTGACTTCATCGTAAGTCATACCAACTTTAATATTTTCAAAATCTGTACTTGTAACGACAGCAGGTTCTCTATTAACTCCAAACCTATTAGCATTCAAATTTTGAGCGGATAATCTGATTAATTTATTCTCAGAATTAAATACAGCAACTATACCAGTACCATCATTATTTAGCCAACGATAAGCTACCCCAAAATTTTCAATTGTTGGACTGTTATAACCTGTATAAATTTCACCTTCTTTACCCAATATTTGCTTAACTTCCTGATAATTCATGCCAATTTTCAAACTATCAAAATCTGCGCTAGTTATTCGATTAGCTAATGCCGAATTCAACTGGACAGGCAAGACAGATATTAAACCACTAATAACCGTTGTCAAAAGAAACCTTTTCATAGCGATTATCTTTTCAAATTCCCTAATTATTTTTGCTAAATTATTTTTACTAAATTAACGATAATTTTTTAGAATATCAAATTGTTCGGAATTAATTCGCCCAGATTCATATAAAGTTTGAGAAATTTCTGTCAAAGTCAATACTGAATGACTGCGATATCCATTCTCTTGTAACTTATCTTTCACCCCCCGTTCATGGTCAATAAATACAACAATATCTTCTACTTCTAATCCCACCGATTTAAGTTTATCTACCCCCTTCATTACACTATTACCACTAATCATAATATCATCCACAACTACAATTTTTTCCCCAGGCTGAAAATGCCCTTCAATTAATCGACCAGTGCCATGAGCTTTTACCTCTTTACGAGGAAATATCATCGGACGTTCTAGACGCAAAGCTAAACCTGTTGCAGTGGGCAATGAACCATAAGGAATTCCTGCTATTCTATCAAATTCTAAATCCTTGAGAATATCTCCATAGGCAGTAACAATTTTATGGAATATTTGGGGAATCGAGATAATTTTTCGTAAATCTATATAATAAGGGAAAACAGCTCCCGATGCTTGTACATGGTCGCCAAAAATAATACAACCAATATCATAAATTTGTAAGATTAAATCTCGGTGAGGTTCATGTTTTAAAAAACAAACATCTGGCAACCACAATTCACAAGTAGGACTACCTTCAACTACCTTGATGCGTTGTTCATTAATTCTATTTTTTAAAGTTTCAAGAGCAGTAGAAAAATGTGCATCATTGAATATTTTTGGTGATATTGGCAAAAGTAAACCTTCACCATTAATATTCAAACCAGCAGCTAAAATCTGAGTTAATTCCTCTTGATTAGAAATATCATTTTCCTCAGCTATATCTCCCTGAATTAAGATTAATCTTTCGGGAGCAATTTTTCTAATCCGAGCCAGCATATCTGGCATTATTCCTACTTCTAAACCTAGCTGTTCGGGAGTTCCCCAACGTTGAGATTCTGCTACTAATTTCAAATACAAAGGTTGCTCTTGATTAGGATATTCTTGTAAGAAAGTAGCGGAAGGATTAGCAGTGGCGCATAACAGAAAAACCGCCTTACCTGGGTATAGTAAAAAAGGTGCAACTAAATCAAGACCTGTATAGGGTGAAATAGTACAAGCATCCACTTGCCAATCTTCAAATATAGTCCGAGCAAATACAGTGCTTGTATTCAAGTCGCCGTGTTTAACATCTAAAATAATTGGAATATCAGAAGGAATAGCTTTTATGGTTTGTTGAAGTAGTTCTAAACCTGGTATTCCAAAAGATTGATAATAGCCGAGAGAAAGCTTATAAGCACAGACATATTTTTCTGTTTGAGTGATTAAAAAATGGAGCCATTGCCACCAATCTTGAGTTAATTCTCGATTGTCTAATTCTGGAGGGTTAGCAAATAAAGATTGGGCTGGAAGATTGTGATTAATTGGTTTGTTAGGAAGACTTTCTGGGTCGGGATCTAATTCTAAATAAAGTAAAGTTTGATTCCGTTCTATACTGGTCAGCAGTTTATCAAAAAAGTTCATCATTGTTTATTTTAATCCTTATGTTCTATTTTTATATCTAAAAAAGCAGATTCCATAGTTTAATAACCATAGTTTAATTTAATAATAATAAAAATTCTCAGAAAAAAGCAATTAATATAGCAATCAGGAATGAGATGTGAGAATTTTTATGATAGTTAGTTTGAGCTGAAAACCTTAAAAATTATGAATCCTGACTCCTGACTCCTGACTCCTAACTGCCACCAAAATCTTACAACTAAAATAGGATTTCTATATATCGGTAATCTAATTTTTTTTTAGGGAATCGCTCTTATTCGTTTTGAGTAATACCAGTTCTCAAAAGTAATCCTAAGCTTGAAAGGTGGTCAAAATAACCAGAGATTTTACTGATTTTAGTAAACAATTAAATTACGTCAATAAATAGTATTTATAAATAGGAAATTCAAGTATAGCAAAGTTTTTGAGAATTGGTATTATACCAATTCACTTTCAAGATGTCACAAATATTTGAAAACTGATGATGTCACACAATACAGAGCTTTTCGCTCTTGATGAACCACATTTCCATCAACAAAACCCTGTCGGGACGTTCGGTCTACTGAAATGAAAACCTCTGTAATGTAGCATCGAAGCTTTAAACCGAGCAAATTTCACTTCTGATTTCTGACTTCTGACTTACGTGAAACGGTATAAATAGAAATTTTTAAACCACTGGTAACATAACTCTAAAAGTAGAACCTTCTTGAATTTTACTAGCCACAGAAAGCTCTCCTTGATGCAATCTGATACTTTTTTCCACAATCGTTAATCCTAAACCATCCCCAGACCATTGACGAGCATTAGTCCCACAGTAAAAAGGCTGAAAAACCTGTTCTAATTCATCCGCAGGAATACCAATTCCTTCATCAACTACAGTAAAAATTCCTTTCCCACCTTCTACATTTACATCGAGGGTAATGATACTTTTAGGATGAGAATATTGCAAAGCATTGACTAGCAAATTTTTGAGAATATTTTCGACTAACTTTTCATCAACTAAGGTACTTACAGTCAGGTTATAATTAGTTAAAATAGGTTTTTCAAAAAGGGAAAGGATAATCCTCCGGTGGGGAAAATTAAGTTTGACATCATTAATTATATTGCGACAAAGATTAATCGTATCTAAATAACTACGATGCAAAGAATATTTTTGTAGAGACAAACTATGTATTAGTCGCAGTTTTTCTGATAAATACTTGATTCCAAGCTCAGTATGACAAGTCGTACAAATCGCCTTTAAAGAATCATCTAATCTCTCATTCATTCGTAATAACATATCTGACTCAAACCAAGAATCAGATATAGTTGGAGATTTGATCATATTTATATCATTAATACTTTTTTCTGGGTTATGATAATTACTATGTGGTATTGTCTTAATTATTGTGCCTCTTAATTTTCCTGTTTTTAAATCTTGGTAATAGGATTCTAGAATTGCCCGCACCGTTCTTTTTGTAACTTTTTCTCCCAAAATTTGCGATAGTTTTTTCCAGAATGTCGAGCCTACTATTTTGACATTAGATACCGAACAATAACAAATTTCTGCTAGCTCTTCATAAGACTGATTTAACCAAACTCCTCGTAATAAATTGATTTCAATAATAGTCAAATGCTGATTGGTTTTTTCAAAATAAAGTTTATCTACTAAATTAATGGCAACTTCTATATTCATACTGTTACCTATAATTTTAGAACTTCCCAAAACCATAACCCACTCCTTGTTTTATAATTTTTAGTTAACTTTGAGGATTGGTATTAATTAATTTTTCTTCTTAATTAACGTTCTGAGCAAAATTGATTATCTCATCAGTCCAGATTAAACTATTTATAATTTTTAAGATTTTGTGATAATTTTGAAACTATTGTTGATAATTTATTCTCCTGAAACATCTTAATTGGCAGTGATATAATGTTAATTTAAGTAATTTTCAAATGTTAACAGTTGATGCCAAAGTCCCAACCAAATCAGTAAAGGGGGTTTGACAAAATAACCAACATTAGGACTTTACATAAATAAATATTTGAAAACTAGTTTGATTTAAGAATTGGTTTTGTTACAACTAAATACCTTGTCCATGTTTGCCCAATTTAATCAGATTTTAAAGACTGGATTATGTAAAGCAATATTACAAGGACTTTTTTCTTGCTGTTAGCCATTAATTGTTATTTGTCCCATAAACTTTTTAGACTTTTTAGACTTTATTATACTAATAATTCTATTAATCCCATAAAACTAATACTTTTTCAACTATTTTCTATACTTTTTATGCTGAAATATATTGATTGGTCGTGATATGTTGAACAAGTAACTTTTAACAGTCCCTCATCTGGGAACAAAAATTTACAAACATTTACAACCAGAGAGAGTGCTTAAGTAAGATACTTGTTTCCCCATCCGTCTACATATAGGGGCAAAAAGCACCCCATAATTCCGTTTACTTACTGAAACCTTTAGATGGTAAAAAATCCAATCGTGACATTTTTCATGGGACTACTTTTGTTTGGATTAGGACAATAAATTTTGGTTGCAAGGTAACAGTAGAAAACAGGTGTGTCCTCCTAATCCGTAATCCCATATAATTATTTCTTGAAGGAAAACTCTAAGATGAAACGAATCCTCGCTTGGCTGATGTCAGCATTGCTGGCGTTAAGCTGCTTCAGTATTAATCCACATCCAGCAATAGCTGCTAGTGGCAATGGTTGGGCTGATAAAGTCGTCGAATTCTACGACAGTGGCAAAGGCCCTATTCCCGGTCCTTACGGCGGTCCACCAAGGACTGGTGGAAGACCAAGCACTGGGCGTTACTGCATGGCACCAGTGAAAGCAGATGTCTTTATTGGTCCACCACCACCATCACCAGTAGTAAGTCAAAATTCTCAAGTAAAATGGTTATCTTTGCCAGCAGGTTCCTATGTAACGGTCAGTTTCAATGATGAAGCGATAGTTGATGGCCCTGGTGACGATATTTTCATTCAAAGTTTTGACCCCCGTGATTCTGCTAATGAGAATGCAGATATTTATGTGAGTGAGGATGGTTCTAATTTTACCTATCTGGGTCGAGTCAACGAACGTGGCATCGTAAAATTAGATTTAGCTTCCATTGGGTACAAAAAACCAGTTAAATATGTGAAAGTCCTGGGTGTAGACCAAGGTGGTTGCTCTCCTGGCTTTGATTTAATTAATGTCCGAGGTTTGCCCGGTAGTGTTAAGCCTCCCGAACCTGAACCTGTTAAACCTGAACCTGTTAAACCTGAACCTGTTAAACCTGAAACTGTTAAACCTAAGCCAACAGGAACCATTTCCGGAATCAAATGGCTTGATACTAATGGAGATGGCAAACGTAACTCCAGCCTGGTTCAGGGAGATAACCCCGATGTATTTTTTGTAATTGACATTTCTGGTAGTACAGTCAAGGGCAAGTTTGTTGGTGAGACCAATGTTGGTGATGTCAACAACGATAGTAAACCAGACACCATATTAGATGCAGAAATAGCCGGATTTCAGGCCCTAAATCAACAATTAATTGATAAAGGCTTTAGCAAAAACGCACGCATCAGTCTCATCTACTTTGCCGATGGTGCAGCTACTGCTGATGTCAAACCTACCACCAACGGAGTACAAATCGCGACTCATCCCGTCAGTGATGATGATAGTAGCGGTACACCAGACGTAGAAGAAGTTTTAGGAACCTTCAAAAAACGCTATGGTGATGTCGGAGTCAACACCAACTATGAAGCCGCTCTCCAAGAAGTTCTCAAAACAATGTCAGAGGTAGGTACCGCCAATGGAGAAGGCAACGTAATTTTCCTTTCCGATGGTAAATCTACTCGTGGGGGAAGTTTTGATGACGAAGTGCAAGAATTACGCCTACGCGGGGTAAACCTTTCCGCCTTTGGAGTAGGAAGTGGTTCTTCCTTATCTGACCTCAAAACTATTGACTCCAGTGCGCTCATCTTTACCAATCTCGATGAACTGCTAGCAGTATTTAAAGACCTGCAATCTCCAGACGAAGCCAAGGAAAATGCCAAACTAGAACCAGCGATAGAAAAAGTTTCTATTTATCTGGATTTGAACAATAACGGCAAACTCGACAGCAAAGAACCTGTAACTGTTACCGATGCTGATGGTAAATATAGCTTTGAAGGTCTAGCAGCAGGTACATACACAGTTCGGGAAGTTATCCCAGAAGGGTACGCCCCTACTACTCCTCCCCAAGGAAGCACCACTGTTACACTTACTGAAGGAGGAAAGGTGACAGTTCCTTTTGGTAACAAGGAAAGTTGTACTGAAACTACAAAGATTATCAATATTGATGCTCAGGTTAACAATAAAGATAACCCTCTTCTCCAGAGTTTCTCCCCCGGTGAATACCAAGTAACAGTCATTGGTTCCAACGAGGGTGGTAAGTATGACGCATGGAATAGTAGTGGTATAGAACGTGAATGCGATGCTCAGGGTGAAAATTGTGACTTAGGTTGGGAAACTCGCTATTATTTCCGTTCTCCCTACAACAAAGTAGTTGACGGTAATTGCGATAATCCCAAATACGGTGCTTGTCGTTATGAAAGCTCTAGTCAAGCTTTCAGCAATGTCCCCGAACCAGTTCTGTTCAGCCTTAAGGACACAACAGAAATGGAATTCTATATCGAAGACTCTCAACCTAGTAATAATCTGGGGGGAATGTCTTTGAAAGTTGTGAAAAAATGTCCGGTCTCTCCTCCCAAACCTCCCGAACCAATAGATCCTAGTCCTTGCAGTAGTAAACCTAGTCAAATGATCGTCCGTCTTGGTGACGTAGATGGATTTGGCTTCCGTGATGGTGCTGGTTTCAAAGCTGCTAATAAAGGTGAAGCAAACGTTGACGGTTCAGGAGTCCTGGCTACAGGTGATTTCCTACCAGACATTAATAAATCTGGGGCTGTAGCTACTGGCAACGGAGATGATTTTGATAATCGTAACGTTAAAGAATTGGAGGGAGAATATATTACCGGAACTGGGTTTGTAGATCGGGGCACTCAAGGTTCTACATATACCGATATCTCCCTATCCACCAGCTATGGTAAAAATAAAAGTACCTACCGCATTGGTGCCAACACTCCCGGTAGCTTGATCGACCCAAATAGTTTCTTCGGAGAAAATCGTTTCCCAGGAGATGGCAACCCAAAAACTCTAGGTGATAATCAACCAGGGTTTGTCTTCAATTTTGACGTGAGTAAGAATACTTTACCCAAAGGTACACCTCTATTCTTTAACATGGTGTTTGGTGATTATGATGTATTACCAGCAAGTGTTAAAGTCACTTATGTTGATGGCAAAACTGCTACCAAAGAAGTAGTTGCTGCAGCGAAAAAAGGAGATGGTGCAATTCAGGCAACTTACTTGCAGTTAGACTTTGAGCAAGTATTTGAGGAAAAAGATGCTGATACTTGGCACGGTTCTCTGAAGGTAGATTTAGTTGCTCCCAATGAACCCTTCACTGCATTTGATTATGCTGAAATTAGCACTAAACAAATAGCAATCGAAGAGTGTTCCTAATCTAGAAGCACTCACAAGTTATGGTCTGATACCAATTTGTGGTGAAATTGATGCAGTGGTTGAGGAAATTTTAGCTCATAACCTTACCGAAAAAATGGGTTTAAAGCCTCCCCCTTTTAGGGGGACTTTCTCTCCCTCAAGATTTTTTTTCAAATAATTGTTTGATCTGGGAAAATGTGTGATCAAATAAAAGTATAAAAATCAAAAAGATCAAAATGTTAGTAAGAGAGGCCAAGTTATTAGACGGGACTTCAAATCAATATAAATCCTTGGATGAAGCTATCAGGACGGCACAGTTTATTAGAAATAAAGCTGTTAGATATTGGATAGACAATCAAGGAGTAAATAAGTCACGTTTATACAAATTGAGCAAAGAGTTAGCTAGTGAGTTTGCTTTTGCAAACAAATTAAATTCATCAGCTAGACAAGCCTCAGTTGAAGTAGCTTGGACTTCAATTAGTAACTTTTATCGTCGCTGTAAAGAAGGAGCCAAAAAGAAAGGATATCCTAAATTTAAAAAGCATTGTCGGTCTGTAGAATATAAACAATCTGGATGGAAATTGTCAGATGATTGTATGTTTATTAATTTTACTGATAAGTTTAAAGCGGGTAAGTTTTCTCTGTATTGTAATTCAGAAACAAGAGAAGATTTATTTAGGCTAAAAATTAATCGAGTCAGAATAGTTAGACGTGCAGATGGCTATTATT
>JASJEE010000193.1 GCA_030064835.1 Microcoleaceae cyanobacterium MO_207.B10
GACAAATTAATGTTAACAGCAACTGGATTATGGAACCTATACCTGATGGCAGCATAAATAATCAAATCACTAACAAATATATCTGTTTTCATTTTCGTTTTTCCTAACCTAAGTTATTTCCCAACAACTCTATTATTATTTTGACGAAATTGGTATAAAAATTAAGAAGGAAGAAGTAATAGCAATTTGAACAAAGAATCTTACGAATAATAAGCAGGATTAAAATATTTTATATGGGAGTTTTATTGAAATAAAAAGATAATTTAAGGTACAAAAAAGTAGATACAATCTATTCCCATACGACTCCTGACTCCTGGCTCCTAAGAAGTACCCTAACTATTTGTAGCAAACATTTATTAAATTGGTATAATATCAAATCTGTTAGCTTCAGAGTAATAGAATTCCTTTGATTTTCATATAATGAGTAGAGGCAAATAGCTATGTTGCACCTACAATATAGACTCTTATCTTTAGAATGTTGAATAACACCGATGCTACTGGATTTGATATAAAAAGTAAGAAGTAATACCATTCTGAAACATTCTTGTTTCAAATAGTTAAGTCTAATTAATAGACTTCCTAAAAAATGGTATTAAAGCCATTCATTCTGACTCCTGTACGGGCGATTTCCTACGGAATGCTCCGCAAACGCGTTTACGAAGTATTCCGGAACGGAAATCGCCCCTACTGACTCCTGACTCCTAAAATCCTACTTAATATTTCCGCTCTTGTGGTTCAAACATAGTTATTGCTACAGGTCGATAACTAATATCAATTCCTGCTAAAGAATAATACGCCAAACTATGTTGTAAAAACCTCTCATCATTTCGTTGCGGAAAATCTTCCCGACTATGCGCACCCCGACTTTCCTGACGACTCAACGCCGAACTTAAAATTGTCTCACCCACAACAATAATACTCCGCAACTCCAACGCCTCAATAATTTCCGTATTCCAGGACTTACCTTTATCATCCAAATAAACCTGCTGATATTGTTCCTGCAACTGCTCCAACTTTTCCAACCCCTGCTGCATTACATCTTGGGAACGAAATACACCACAATGTTCAGTCATTGCATCCTGAAACTGCTGCCGTAAAAAATCAATGCGATATTCTCCAGAGCGGTCTAACAAACCCTGAATTTGTTTCCGCGCCTCCTCTAAATAACCATCCTCCTCAACATCAGGTAACTTCCGACCTTCCACAAACTCAGCCATCGCTGCTCCAGTGCGTCGCCCATAAACCACACATTCCAACAAAGAATTACTTCCCAAACGGTTCGCCCCATGTACCGAAACACAAGCACATTCACCCGCAGCAAATAACCCATCCACCAAACCATCAGCACTCGCCAAAACTCTACCATCAGTATTAGTAGGAATGCCACCCATAGAATAATGAGCAGTCGGACGAACTGGCATCGGTTTGTTCACCGCATCAATACCTACAAGGCGATGAGCCTCTTCCCAAGCAAACGGCACCTTACTCATAATTTTTTCCCGACCCATGTGTCGCAGATCCAGATAAATAAACGGACCTCCTGCACTACCATCCATATTAATTCCGCGACCAGCACGAATTTCCAAAGTAATAGCGCGAGAAGTAATATCACGAGGCGCCAACTCCATCCGACTCGGAGCATAATTCGCCATAAAGCGATCGCCATCACTATTAATTAGATAAGCACCTTCACCACGCACCGCCTCAGAAATTAAAACCCCTGCTGGATATAAACCAGTGGGATGAAACTGCACAAATTCCATATCTTGCAGAGGCAAGCCTGCCATTGCAGCCATTGCCAAACCATCGCCAGTCGAAGCATAATCATTAGAAGTAGTATTAAATACCCGACCATAACCACCAGTGGCTAGCATTATCGCCTTTGCTCGGAGTAGAACTATTTCCCCATCCAAAATATGATACATAACTAAGCCTTTTGCCTGACCTTCTTCCAATATCAGACGCATGACATACCATTCCTGATATACTTTTACCCCATTACGCTGGAGATTATTTACCAACTCATGCAAAATAGCGTGACCAGTTTTATCCGCAGCATAACAGGTGCGGTTGTGTGAGTGACCGCCGAAAGGACGTTGAGCAATACGACCATCTGGCAACCTGGAAAATAATACTCCCAGATGTTCCAGATCAATAATTACATCTGGTGCTTCCTTAGCTAAAATTTCTACTGCGTCTTGGTCTGCTAAATAGTCGGAACCTTTTACAGTATCAAAAGCATGAGCTTTCCAACTATCTTCAGGGTCTACATTTTGTAGGGAAGCAGCTATCCCTCCTTGAGCAGCGACAGAATGGGAACGAATGGGGTGAGTTTTGGCAACGACCGCCACATCTAAACTAGGATTTTTGCGAGCTATTTCCACAGCAGCGCGACAACCAGCAAGACCGCCGCCTACTATAATTATGTCGTGTTCTAACATTAGCTAAATATTTAGGTATTTTTGTTCTTTTATCATCTTACTTTATCTCAAGTAAAGCCAAGTAATTTCTGGCAAAAATTTGTCTGATATTATTCACAAAAATACTTTTCTATTAGCTGAAACTAAATTTCAAATATAAACTACCTAATTATATTAAATCCGGTAGTATCGGGATAAAAAAGCAGAGAAACCGGGTTTGTATCAAATACCCTACAATACTAACATTGACCTCCCATAAACCCGGTTTCTTGTTACTCCGATTTATCGGGAACCGTAGCAAGCAGATTTGATATTATATCATTTTCTACCTTTTTTTTTCTTCCTCCCTATTCCCTATTCCGATAAAAACCTACCTGTCATTCGACAGGCAGATTTTTCATACTTTTAGATTCTTGATTAATTGAAGAATTAAGTAGGGCTTGCTGATTAAATCTAAAAGCATTTACAGGAAATAAAGTGCCTTTTTAGGTCTGGAAAAAGTACAAGGTTTTTGTTGTAGGTATCTCAAAAAGCTAGGATTTTAGGTTGACTCATGGCTGAAAAATCAAGGGATAATTCTTCCTCCTATCTCCTCGTTCCTATACCCATTTATCCTGACTCCTACCCTCACCCATAAGACTTTTTCAGCAAACCCTAAGTAATTTTCAAGTCACGAAATAAAGACTCAAAATATTTAGCCCATAGATGTTGCAGCTTGCTGACCAGGTGCTGACATTTCAACTTCCTCTTCCTCATTCGGGTCTACTGAAGAGACTTCAATATGATTTAATAGGGTAGTTACGAAAGAAAATAAAAGGAAGGGTAGAGACAACACAACAACTAGAGCAATAGCTCCCAGAGCATAGACTTGGTTACTGCTAGTCCAAAGGGCAACCCCTCCAGCAATACTCAAGAATACTACTATTAACCAAACAATAATCTGGCCATAAATGTCGCCAAAGGTGAGGGTGCAACTAAGCCGATATTTTTGGAAATTATTCATTCATTTTACCTCGTTACATTACTTCAAATTTATAGGTTAGGGCTATTATCAGGGTAGAGTCAAATTTCTAAAGATTTTGATCGGAATTGTTACTGGAGTTTACATTCAGATATTTATGAAAATTGTAATTTATGTTTAATCTTATACCGAATTTTTGACTAAAGATCCAATCTTAAAAAATCTTAATTATTCATTCAGAAATTTTAAAATTTTACTAAAATTATTTAATCTCTTTCGATAGAAAAAATCCCCAAAATAGTATTTTGATAAATTTGATACTTAGCTGGCTTCAAAAAACACCAAACAAACTCACAATAAATTTTGTTTATATAATTAATTAAACTATAACTTTTAACAAAAACAATGGGGTCAAAAATTGAACTAATAGAGCAAAGTTTTGAGCAAATTAAACCTAATGCTGAAAAATTTGCAGCGAGTTTCTATGAAAATCTATTTGTCGCATACCCAGAGGCAAAACCATTGTTTGCAAACACCGATATGGAAAAACAACAGAAAAAATTGCTCGATGCTTTGATACTGGTAGTCGAAAATTTGCGTCATCCAGAGGTACTAAAAGAAGTCGTGCAAGCATTAGGCAGTCGCCACGTTAATTATGGCGTGCTACAACAACATTATCCCCTTGTAGGTAAAGCACTACTACAAACATTAAAGCAGTATCTTGGGAAATATTGGACTCCAGAAGTTAAAGCAGCTTGGATATATGCTTATGGTGGGATAACAAAACTGATGTTAAAAGGTGCAAACTATCCAGAAAAAGCAGAGCGATCGCCCACTACTGCCACCCCAAAAACAGAAACCCAGACCCAAGGAGACACCGAAACCGAAGTTCAGCCAACCCCATCCCCACAAACAACCCCTACTTCCCCAATAGAACTCATTGAAACCAGCTTTGAGAAAATCAAACCCCATAGAGAAGAATTTGCAGCCAGTTTCTACGAAAACCTATTTGCAGCATATCCAGAAGCAAAACCACTATTTGCCAACACTGACATGGAAAACCAGGAAAAAAAATTGCTCAATTCCTTGGTTTTGGTAGTAGAAAGTCTCCGGAACCCAGAAGCATTAGCACAAGTATTACGCGCTCTCGGTTCCCGTCACGTTAATTATGGTACTCTCAAACAACATTATCCTTTAGTCACGAAAACATTACTGAAAACTTTACAACAGTATCTCCGGGAAGACTGGACTCCTGAAGTTAGGAAAGCATGGGTATATGCGCTCGGTCAAATTACGAAATTAATGTTTGAAGGTGCAGGTTATATAGAAGCACCAACACCTCCTACCCAACAAGTAACAGAAACAGCTACAAAACCTACTTCTGAACAACAAGAAAAATCTCTGTCTAAAATCAAACAACAAGAAGAGATTTCAGAGAAACAATATTCTACTGAAGAAGCGATAGAACAACTCAAAAAATTACTGGCAAAAATAGGTGAATTGATTGTCGATCGCTTCTGGGAATTGCCAAAATTATCTTTAGTAATAATCGCAGTCATTATTACAATAATAGTGGTAAATTTAGTTGATGAAGATTCTATTTTTGCTAAGACTTTAGATGCGGCTGACACTATTAGTTTGATTGTTGCTGTAGTTCTTTTTGTCAAAGAAGCCCCCGACCGCAGAAAAAAATTTCATTATGAAGCTTGGATGGCAATAGATGCAGCTAAAGGTATCAAAGATAGTCAGGCTCGGTTTATGGCAATTCAGGATTTGAATGAAGACAATGTTTCGATGAGAGCTTTACAAGCACCAGGGGCGTATTTGGCAAATATTAATCTCAAAAAAGCTAATCTCAATGAAGCAAACTTAAGTCAAGCTTTCCTAGACAATGCTAATCTTAAACAAGCAAATTTTAGTTATGCTAATCTGAATTATGCTCAATTATCTAGCAGTAATTTAAGTGAGACAAATCTCAGTTTTACTAATCTGAGCAATGCTAATTTGAGTAATGCTAATTTGAATAATGCTAATCTAGTTTGTGCAGACTTGAGTAATGCTAATTTGAGTGGTGTTAATTTGAGTGGAGCAACTTTGAGTGGGGCAAAACTGAATCAGACTTATTTAGTAGGTGCCAATCTCAAAGATGCTAAGGTCAGCGTTTACGAACTGTCCAATGCTTATTTAAAAGATGCAATTATGCCCGATGGTTCAAAACATACATCAACTTAAACATTTAATAATTTTTTACTTGTCCAAAAAATTCTAAAGTTGCGTTAGAGGAAAACTAATTAAAAAGAGACAGAAAATTTATGGAATCACAAAAACACTTACTAGCAAAAAATATGGCATTTTTGATGTTAGTCGCTCCTGATAGTAACTTAGCAAAATTATTAAGATTTTGTTTGGCAACCAGAGTTACAGGGGAAAATTCTGGTAAAATAGCAGAAGACATGAGTCGCGAACTCATGGAAAAACCGTCTAATTTGCCTTACTGGACTCAGGATGTGATGAGAATTGACAGTAAGTATACTACCGAAGAGTGGGAAGCTTTGGGCAAGATGGATTTAAAAGATACCCAGGAATTTATTAATCAATTGTGGCAAGAATTAGAAAGTTTAGATTTGTAAATTACAGCAGTTTTTAGATGGGTAAACCACAGTTAAAAAGTTAGGCGGTAGGTGGTAAGTGGTAGGTGGTAGGAACTTTGGCAGCGACCCCCACAATCAATGGCTGACTTGGTGGTCAATTACAGCGCTTTTCAGATTGATAAACCACATCGTCACAACCAAAACCTTGTAGGGACGTTCCATGGAACGTCCCTACTGTGGTCTACTGAAATGAAAACCGCTGTAATCAAGTTTTTCCAGTTTATCCCATTGATAACCAGCCTTTTTCTTTGTTTTTATGATTATTTAACTACACCCCACACCCTACACCCTACACCCAAGAATGTTATAGTTGAGAAAACTTCAATTATTAACTAATTAATCAATTTTTTCAACTTTATCCCATTGATAACCAGCCTTTTTCTTTGTTTTTATGATTATTTAACTAGACCCCACACCCTACACCCTACACGCAAGATTGATAATATTTGTAGCAAACATTTATCGATTTGGTATAATTTTGATTTTCCAGAAACGGGATTACAAAAAAACCTAAAAAAAATCATTTTTTTTTAGGCTTGAGAAATAATGATACTACAGTAGTAAAGAAATTACCACAATATAAGTCAAGGATTCAGATATTTAACAAATAATCAATGAATCACATCTTCAGCAAAAAAATACTAATCCTGTACGATATGAACAGAACAATGAGCCCGGTGAATAACATAATTACTTACACTACCCAGTACCATTTCACTAAACATAGAATGTCCCCGTCGTCCCATTACAATTAAATTAGCATTCCATTCTTGAGATAGTTTGCAAATTTCTCGACCAGGGTTACCTCTGACTTGAGTAAAATCAGCATTCAACCCAGTTACCCTGGCTGCATCTACCCTGGAATTCAACATATTTAAACATTCTTGTTCAAATTTTTGCCAAAGTTGATGATATTCTTTAATCATCTCTGGATTGTAGCCAATATTCATTGGCCAAAAAGTAACAGGACTTTCATCTGCTTCTTCAGATAGCACATGAACTAGCATGAGATTTGATTTACCGATTTTTGCCAGCTCTAGGGCTATTTCAAACACGCGATCGCCTATATCAGATGTATCGACAGCAACTAAAATTTTTTCATACATAAATTAATACTCCCATTTTTTTCATATTTACTTATACCAATTCACTTAAATAATGTCACAGCATTTTATCTCAAATAATTATCTGAAATTATTATTGTCAATTCTAGTTTTAAAGTTTGGTTGCTCAGACAATCTCTCTATTGACCCCCGCCTCCGCAGGGACAAGATTATGACTTCAGTGAAACAGTATTACATTCTATAAATTGTATAAAATTACCAAACTTATCGAACTATTAAGCAACTAAAAATTATGAATCTTAATATCTTACCTGGTAATAGTTTTCCCATTGGCGCGACAGTCTCCAAAGATCCCCCAGGAGTAAACTTTTCAATTTACTCCAAAAATGCCACAGCAATAGAATTACTACTCTTTGATGAACCCCATGCAGCTCAACCAGAACGAGTAATTTTATTAGACCCCAAACAACACAAAACCCATCATTACTGGCACATTTTTATTCCTGATCTTGGAGCAGGGCAAATATATGCTTACCGAGCTTATGGACCTTTTGAACCAGAAAAAGGTCATCGGTTTGATGGTACAAAAGTTTTGCTTGACCCCTATGCGCGGATAGTAGTGGGACAAGAAAAATATAGTCGTGAAGCTGCTACAGGTTTTGGTGATAACTGCGCCTACGCTCTCAAAGGAGTAGTCGTCGATAGCAGTACATATGACTGGGAGGATGATACACCTCTCAACATACCTTACTCTTATACAGTTATCTATGAAATGCACGTTGGTGGGTTTACTCGTAACCCCAACTCTGGGGTTTCTCCAAAAAAACGTGGCACTTTTGCCGGACTAATAGAAAAAATTCCCTACCTGAAAGAATTGGGAATAACTGCTGTAGAATTATTACCTGTACAGCAATTTGATGAACAAGATGTGCGCGAACCCCTGATCAACTATTGGGGTTATAGCCCCATCGCCTTTTTTACTCCCCACCACAGTTATAGTTCTCGCAAAGACATTTTCGGACCGATGGATGAATTCCGAGACATGGTTAAAGCTCTGCATCGGGCGGGAATAGAAGTAATTTTGGATGTGGTATTTAATCACACTGCAGAAGGGAACGAAAACGGTCCTACGGTCTCTTTCCGAGGGCTAGAAAATTCCACTTATTACATTCTCGAATCAGATAATCGCAGTTACTACAGTAATTATAGCGGTTGTGGCAACACTTTCAATACAAATAATCCTTTTGTACATCGCTTCATTGTTGACTGTCTCTGTTATTGGGTCGGAGAAATGCACGTTGATGGGTTCCGGTTTGACCTAGCATCTGTAATGTCTAGGAGTATGTCAGGCGACCCTTTAGATGACCCTCCGGTTTTGTGGGCAATTGAATCTGACCCCGTACTAGCAGGAGCAAAAATTATTGCCGAAGCGTGGGATGCTGCCGGACTTTATCAGGTAGGTTCTTTTATCGGCGATCGCTTTGCGGAATGGAACGGACCATATCGCGATGATATACGTCAGTTTGTCAAAAGCGATCCTCGCTCAGTTAATAAATTAGCAGCTAGAATTATGGGCAGTCCTGATATTTATCCCCAGCCTGATCGCGAACCAAATCATAGCATTAATTTTGTTACTTGCCATGATGGTTTTACTATGAATGATTTGGTTTCTTATAATGAGAAACATAATGAAGCTAATTGTGAAGATAATCGCGATGGTGCTAATGATAATCATAGCTGGAATTGTGGGGTTGAAGGGCCTACGGATGATCCCAAAATAGAAGCATTAAGAGTGCGACAAATTAAGAATTTTTTCACTATATTATTTTTCTCCCAAGGTACACCAATGATGTTAATGGGAGATGAAGTCAGGCGCACTCAATTGGGTAATAATAATGGTTATTGTCAAAATAATGAACTGAGTTGGTTTGACTGGGAGCAAATTCAGAAACAGAAAGATATATTACGATTTGTCAGAGGGATTATTAATTTTACTCAAGAATTAGAAATTATGCAGGTAGATAAAGTTTTGGCTACTGTAGGAGGAGGTACGCCAGAATCATCTTTGGAGAAACAAGAAGCAGAAATAAATCGTCATCAAATACCTAATATTAGTTGGCATGGAGTACAGATAGGCAAACCTGATTGGTGGAAAGATTCTCGCACTTTAGCTTTTAGTTTAAAACATCCAGAAAGTGGTGAGTATTTTCATATTATGTTGAATGCTTTTTGGAAACCTCTAATATTTGATTTGCCACGTCTGAAATTTGGGGAAAATTGGCATTTAATTGTTAATAGTGCTTTGCCTTCTCCTAATGATTTTAATACTCTAGAAAATGCCACAAAAGTTATTGGTTTTAAGTATCGTCTTGAAGCCCGTGCTGCTGTTGTTTTGATGACAAGAAAATTATAGTCAGGTAGAAGAGTTATAAAAAGTTGATAAATTTTTGCTACAAATATTATCAATCTTGGGTGTAGGGTGTGGGGTGTTGCGTGTAGTGAAATAACCGGAAAAACCCAGAAAAAGGCTGGTTATCAAAGGGATAAAGTGGAAAAACATTGCATACAACTTCCCTCCCGAAATCAAAAAAGATTAATCACTGTCGCGATATTTTTCGAGCAAATTAATAATATCTTGCTCACGAAAACTGTTAGCCAGTTGTAGCAAATGTCGGGCAAAAGGTACATATTTATTATCCAACTGCTCAACTATTTTTCCGTGATTAATCACACCCTTAATATGACCTTTCATAGCTAGCTCATATAAAATTTCTAACTCGGATGCAGGTGGTGGAATCATTTCACTTTTTGTTTCCTGAGACGATACAGATAATTTTTCTAATTCTTGGTCTGCTTCGTAAACCCACTCTACATTTAGATATGTTTCCAGAATCTTAAACAAATCATTAGCACTCACAGGTTTAGGCAAAAAAACATTGGCACCAGCTTCAAAACAACGATGACGGTCTGATGGAAACACACTAGCTGAAGAAGCAATCAAAATCAAATTTTGCTGGTGAGACCCCCTCACCTTTTGCATCATCTCAAAACCGTCCATAATACGCATTGATAAATCTGTAATCACTAACTGCGGTTGAAACTGCTCAATTTTCTCCAAACCCTCCTCACCATTACTTGCTTCTAGCAACTCAAAACCCAGAGGTTGGAGTAAATTAACAATTACCGAGCGACTATCACTTTGATTGTCAACGATTAAAATTTTAGGTGGTGTGTCTTTAATCCCGACAATTTCTCCATTACTATGCAGTGGTTTCTTGATACTCATATCATCAATAGATAGTAAATTAACATCAAACCAGAAAACACTACCAACTCCATATTCACTATGAAACCGAATCTGATCGCCCATCAACTGGACAATTTTTTGACTGATCGCCAATCCCAACCCCGTACCCTCTGACTGAAATTTTCCTTCTCCCACTTGCTCAAAAGGGTTAAACAACCGTTGAGACTGTTCAGGTGTCATACCAATTCCTGTATCCTGAATTTCAAAGCGAATTAAATCATTTTTTCTGCGATTAACCTTTAATTTCACTACCCCTTTTTCAGTAAATTTGATTCCATTTCCCAAAAGATTAATTAATACTTGTCGTAAGCGTTTTTCATCAATACGAACATTTTTTGGTAGTTCAGCATCTTTTTCATAGACAAAAGAAATACCTTTCATTTCAGCTTTGATTTGACATATCTCTACTACACTGCGCAACAAAGCTGGGAGGTAAACATCAGTGGGGTGCAATTCCATTTTGCCAGCTTCAATTTTCGACAAGTCGAGAATATCATTAATTAACGTCAACAGATGAGAACCACAACGGTAAATGCTTGAAGTTTTACTTTTATCTTCTGGACTCAAAGTTTTAGAGCGTTCCAGAATTTGAGCATAGCCCATAATACCATTAAGTGGGGTTCGCAGTTCGTGACTCATATTAGCGAGAAAGTCACTTTTGGCTTGGGAAGCTGCATCTGCTGCTTGTTTGGTAATTTCTAACTCTTGAGTGCGTTTTTGAACTTTGTCTTCGAGAGTATGAGCATAATCTTCTAGTTTATGATTAGCCATTTCTAACTGTTGGTTAGATTGTTGCAGTTTCCGATAACTGTGGTAGTTTGTAGTTAGAATCGCTGAAAAGCTTAAACCTAGCCATGGACAAAAAATCGGCAATACCCATCCTCCAATAAAAGAGAGATAACTGATTCCTACCAAAGTGCAACTTAAGAAGATGATCACTATAATAGTACCAGCAAAAAAAGCATTTTTACCAATATACAAAGATTCCAGTATCCACCAAGTAAAAACTCCTCCGAGGAATGACCACATTCCCATCCAAATCCATTCTAAGTATTTATTAGCCACGCGCAGCAGCACCCTACCCTCAATAGCAGCACTCAAAATCTGACTCACAATGTTAGCATGAACTACTACTCCTGGCATTTTATCTATTTTTTCTAACAGAGTGCTATGATAAGGCGTTAGAAACAGGTCTTTGAGACTGTCTGCTGTTGTCCCCACAATAATGATGCGATCGCGAATGAATTTTTCTGGAATCTTTCCATCTAATGCTTGGGATAGAGAAAAATTAGGAAAGCATTCTAAACCACCCCTATAATTAAGCATAATTTGATAACCCCCAGTATCTTGGCTAGCGTAAATTCCAGATGTAGGAATTAGGGGAACAAACTTGGCTTTACCAAGCTGATAATGAAGTTTGTTGCGATCGAGAATTTGCAGGTGAATTCCTGCTTTTTCTAAATAAATCAAAGCTAACTTCACTGCCAAAGTCTCTTGCACATCATTATTCTGAGTCCTAGTTGTAATCAAAACCCGCCGAATTTTAAAATCAGGATCAAGTAATAGATCCGAAGCACCCACTTGATTGAGTTCAGCAAGAATAGGGGGAGGACTAACTGTTTCTCCAATGACTTTTTTAATTCCCACTAAATTAGGGGTAGAACGGAAAACATCAAGTAATTTTTCATGTCCTGGTGCTACAGGTAAATCTCTGTAAATGTCTAAACCTATGGCTGTAGGTTCATGGGTTTTGAGGTTTACTATTAACTGTGCCATTACCCCATCAGATATAGGCCATTGTCCTAAACGAGTTAAATCAGATTCATCAATAGTAATTAGAGTAATTCGAGAATCTATAGATTTTGAGGAACGCAAACGATAAAATTGGTCAATGCTAGACCATTCTAGAAAGTTAAATATTCCTGCTACACTCCCTCCGATAACAAATAAGTTAACGCTACAGACTATCACAAGTAGACCTTGCCATTGTTGGAGCATTTTTTTTATCGTTTGCAACATGAAAATTCTCAAACAAATACTAACTAAGTTATCAGTAAGTTATTTGTCTGGTTTTGACCTACTAGCCAGAAACGGCAACAAATTTAATTAATACTAATATTGCTAATATTATACTTAAAATTATATTAGTCTGTCATTTATGATCAACATTAATTATACAAACAAACACTATCAGTATTTTTATCTAGGTAAATATTACTAGTAGAAGTCAATTTACATCTGTAGGAGTGTAAGCATTTCCTTCGGAATGCTACGCAAACAGCTGTCAGCTATCCGCTATCAGCTATGAGTTATTAACTGATTATTACGTTGAAGAAGGAATTAGTCTCTAAGGAGAATTAAAACTTATGAATAAATTGGTAACCTTTAGTTAATCTTAGTAAGTCCTGTATAGCGTTTTTCAGTCTGGTGAGGTACATCAACGATCCCCCGCGCATCCCCCTTGGGAAGGGGGACTTCCAGTTCCCCCCGCATATCCCCCTCCCGTCCCCCTTGGGAATCCCCCTCCTGTCCCCCTGAGAAAGGGGGAGGCCAAAGGATGCTTCGCTTTTGAAGG
>JASJEE010000194.1 GCA_030064835.1 Microcoleaceae cyanobacterium MO_207.B10
CCTAACCCCCCTTGATAAGGGGGGAACCGCTTAAAAAGGGGAGGCAACAAAAAGTCCCCCTTTTTAAGGGGGATGCGCGGGGGATCGTAAATGTACCTTATCTTTATGAGAAATGCTATAAAAGGCAAAAGCGAATAAAAATATAAACACCCATGCCAGAGAAAAACTATATTAGGAGCAATAGAAATTAAATCACCTAGTTTATTCTCTATAACTCAAACTATTTTGATACAGGTTTAACTATTAGGATTTTGCTAAAAACAAGCCATGGCTTATATAGTTGAATATAATATATATATTTATTTATCAAGGAGAGAGAGACAAAAAAATTAGCGATTAACAAAAAAAAATTCTGTAATATTACAGCCTGTCATGTATGGTATCTAACAATGATAGTATTCAGAAAATACCTAACTATATTTGGATATACAATTATGGAGGTCTTGATGGTAAGATTTATAAAAGCATAGTTTAAAGTATTTTCTAACAAATGTAAGTCATGCCTACAGGCATAGAAATTTTGATTAAAATACTGTTCTTAAACTAAAGAGAAGATATTGTAATCTTTTCAAGCTATCTATTCTAGATATAACGTATCATAATTATATTCGACTAAGCTGCATGCAGGGAAATTTAAGTGAAATTGATATTCGGAGCATCCTGCAACTTATAGAGTTAGGTCAGCGAACTGGAGAACTATTTGTTGAAGCCTACAGCTCACCAGTTGGCAGCACTATTTCTGAGCCCCAGCACCACTTCCCCACTGAACCATCCTGGTTTGTCTTTTTTCTAAATGGTCAAATTATCTACGCTACCCAAAGGGCAGGAAGTTTATCTCGTTTGAGAGACTACCTAAGTCGCTACAATGCAGACCGCGAGCTTGACAGCATCACAGTCCCTTCAATTGCATCTGTAAATGCACCAGAATATGGATATTTATGGGCCTTGCTCGAAAAAGGAATTCTGACACCAGCCCAGGGACGAAGTATTATTCATAATATGGTTCGTGAAACCCTTTTTGACCTGTTAAGTCTTCGTCGAGGTTCATTTATATTTGAGCTTGGTCCAGCACTGACACCTCAACTCACAACCTTAGAAATTAGCTCATTTTTGGCTAAAATTATGAAGCAAATTCAGGAGTGGAATCAGTTTTCTCCCTATATTCACTCTCCCGAACAGTGTCCCGTAATATCCGATCCAGACCAGTTACAAAAAGCTTTAAAACCACACATATTTAATATATTAAAGAATTGGTCAGATGGCCAAACTTCTATGCAGCAAATAGCTCGATATCTGAATCGAGATGTGTTAACAGTAGCTAAGGCCATTTATCCTTTTGTACAACAGGGGATAGTACAGCTAACAAACCACAAGCATTCAAAACCGACGAAAAAATCAAAACCTTTGCAGGGTGAAGCAAAAGCTCCTCACATTGTATGTATTGATGATGATTTGGTGATTCGCGAGACAGTAGAATCTATTCTCAATCAAAATGGTTATTTAGTTAGTAGTCTTGGCGATCCTCTCAAAGCTTTAGGTGAACTTTTTTATATTAAGCCTGACCTAATTTTATGCGATATTGCGATGCCCGAACTAGATGGCTATGAGATTTGTGCCATGCTGCGAAACTCTACAGCATTTCGCCAAATACCCATAATTATGCTAACTGGTATAGAAGGATTTATTGATCGAGTTAAGGCCAGAATAGTAGGAGCGACAGACTACTTCACCAAACCTTTTGGAGAAAGTGAGTTATTAATGTTAGTGGAAAAGTATATCGGACCAGGCTTATCAGAAAAATCTCAATTTGACAGACTATTGTCAAAAAAAATAGAAATAGAAACTGAAACTGAAATTCAAAATATGTCAGAGCTAGAGAATTCTGCCTCTATATCTTTGAAATCAAAAAATAATAATATTTAAGTAAATAAGTAAAGTCGAACTAATTTAATATTATAACTTTTGTCTATTATTATTTGACTTGTGTTTAGAAATTTGATATATCAGGAACTGTACACTGACATATCTTGTCAAGCAGATTATAAAGAGAAAATATAATATTATTTTAAAGACTATCAGTTATTCCAAGTATTCTGAGAGAGATGGGACTAACTCCTAGATATCTTAGCCCAGAATAAAGTAAAACCTGGCTTTTGGGCAAACTATATTCAGGCCCAAAAAATACAAACAAAAAAATCTAATTTGAAATTATAGCTGCAATGAATAGTATGTAAAGCTGTATTATGTGTACTAAATTATACATAACTATTATTGTTGATTTTGAATTTATATAGTTTTTGAAGTTGCAGAATAAGTTGACTGGTATATAAAACTACATGAAAATATTCATGGAGTTATCATAAAATAGTATTAACAGCAAGTAAAATCTTTAAACCAGATCATATAAACCCATCTACATAATATACTAAATGAATTAGGTTGGGCCACAAAAAAGCAAAAATCAAGAAAATGCCAATAAATAAATCTTGTTTATTTTATTATCAACAAATCCAAACCCAAGCTATCAGGATTTAGAAAAAAATGAGTAAAGTTTTAGTAGTAGAAGATAGCGTTACCCAAAGGGAGATGATATCACAGCTTCTCAAAAATAGTGGGTTAGCAGTCACCGTTGCAAATGATGGAGTAGAAGCTATTGGGCGATTAAAAAATATCAGTCCCGATATAGTGGTATTAGACATTGTGATGCCAAGAATGAATGGCTATGAACTCTGTAGACGGATCAAATCAGATCCTAAGACAAAGAATATTCCCGTGGTCATGTGTTCTTCAAAAGGAGAAGAATTTGACCGTTATTGGGGGTTAAAGCAAGGAGCTGATGCCTACATAGCCAAACCATTCCAGCCCACAGAACTGGTAGGAACAGTTAAACAACTGCTAAGACGGTAATTTTAATAACTATGGTAGGCAATCAAGACTTTTTACCGGGCCAAGGTACAGGAATTCAAGAGTTAGAGAATCCTGAAGGTGAACTGCATTTAAGGTTTTATGTGCCTTCTGGCAATGAATTTGCGTTGCCAGCAACAGACATCAAAGAGGTAATTTCTCAATATCCAGAAGGTATCACAGCCATTCCTAACGTCTCTCCTTTACTTTTAGGTACGATAAATATAAGGGGACGAGTCATTTGGGTCGCTGACTTAGGTCAATTTCTTGGGGATCAGAACCCAGTAAATACCGATCAACCAGAGATTCCAGTCATTGCAGTAGAAGACCAAGACACTATATTGGGATTAGCAGTTGATCGAATAGTTGAAATGGAGTGGCTTGACGAAAAGAAGCTAAAAATGCCTACAAATGTCACAGATGGCATGGCTCCTTTTTTGCGAGGTGAGTGGGTTTTGGATGAGGTGGGAGACCAGGTTCTAAGACTATTGGATCAAGAAGCAATTATTCGTTCGGCCCGATGGGCAGCCTAAATCAAAGTCAAAATCGACAAGTCAACATAAAATAATTGTTTGATGTCGCTGATTGTATCTAAATTTCTGAGTGAGGCTGATTCCCAATTTCCCATCCCTTTAACAAAATAAATCTAAAAACTAAAAACAAAATAATCTATTGAGAGAGGGACAGCAAATGACATCATCAAGCACAGACTATTTGCAAGACTATCAAAAGGTAGAAGATGCCTACAGTCATGGCAACTATGAAGAAGCAGCAGCTCTGGTTTATGACTTAATTCAGGATTATCCCAATGACCCTAGCGCTCGTCTTTTATGTGGTCATATATACTGTTATGGACTTCATCAATATGATGTTGCGCAAGAACAATATCAACTAGTTTTAGACCTTAGTGATGACCCAGATTTGCTGAACTATGCTCATCAAGGCATAAGTGATAATGAAAAATTTATCACAAATAATCCTCTAGATTACACAGATGAAGATATAGATTTTGATAGTTCTGAGGAGGATATGACTTTAGAAATTCAAAATTCTATAGCTTCAGAAACAATGACAAACCAAGATTTGTTTTTAGATGAAAATAATCTCGAACTAGATTCAGAGAATTTAGAAACAATGACAAACCAAGATTTGTTTCTAGATGAAAATAATCTCGAACTAGATTCAGAGAATTTAGAAACAATGACAAACCAAGATTTGTTTCTAGATGAAAATAATCTCGAACTAGAAAATATAAATGATTTAGAAATTCAAGAACTGAATGACAACCCTTTCAACACAAATGGGAGTGTCAAAAATCAGGAAAATCATTATTCAGAAGGTATAGAAGAATTAGTAGATTTTGGTGAAAATGAAAATAACTTAGCTCTAGATGATGAAGATGTAAACTATCAATTATCCCCAGAAAATGGTCTGGGTGAAGTTGAAAATGAAAATAACTTAGCCCTAGATGATGAAGATGTAAACTATCAATTATCCCCAGAAAATGGTCTGGGTGAAGTTGAAAAAAATGAAATTATAGATGACCAAGAATATCAAGATTTAGGAGAAATTTCAGATTTTGCTTTCAGCACAGAATTAGACAAAATATGGGAAAATGAACAGCAAAAAGCACTACAAGAAGCAGCTGAAGCAGAAGATGAAATAACAGAATATGAACAGCTAAAAAATAATCCCACAAATCAAAAAGAATTTACCAAAGATTCTCGTATAGAAGAATTAAATTTAGAAGAACTAAACGAAGATTTTGAAAATGTAATAGATGAAATTCTAGACAGTTCTGGAGAAATAATTAACGGCTCTGACATTAATATTAATAGTCAAGAAAAAATATCTAGCCAATTGAGAAAAGAAGAAGTAAATAGTCAAAGTGATTTTGATGAAGAAAATGCTACCCTGGTGATGATAAATGATCATAATTCCAGGTGGGCATTAGAAAAAGATAATGGAATCATCGGTGGTGAAGAAAAAGATGAATTAGAAGATAAATTGTATTCTCCCTCAAAAACTAATAATAAAAGAATTCCAGAATCAGAGGATAGTTTTGAACTTGATGAATTCGATCAAGAAGCAGTATTCAGCGATGCTTTATCCACGGATAAGGAAGAAAATATAGAAGATATAGATAATAAAGGAGGAAATGACTTTCTAGAAGATGACGAATTTGGTGACTTTGATGACTATGGCTCCCTGACAGATGAAATAGAAATGCCTACAGATATGACAACCCCTGACTTAGGCGGAGAAACATCTAGCTTAGAGACAATGGAAACAGGAATGGTTGTTGGGGCGACAACAGGCGCATTATTTGATAGTAAAACCGATCCTAGTGCGATTGATAACGAAGAAACAATTCCCATAGATAATCAACTGCCCACTTTCAGCAAAATCAAAGGAGAAGTAGTAGATACAACTGTCATGGTTGAACAAGGTGGGCTGGCATTCTGGGAAAATGCTTCCCTACCGAAAAAACAAATATACACTGCCATAGGCACAGGATTAGTATCCCTAGTAGCAGTAGCATTTATTAGTAATATAGTCTCCTTCAGAGCTTTACAACAAGAAAACAAAGAAGTAATCTCTAGCTTGCGCAGCACTGGTTGGATGATGACAGGTGTCGCTGGGGTTAGCAGCTTTTTAACAGCATGGGGTCTCGGTAGCCTTACAGCTAAACAAATAGAAAGAGCTAATAAAGAACTACAGACTCAGTTTGATATTATTGCCGAGGGTAACTTAAAAGCTCGTGCTACAGTTTATTCAGAAGATGAATTTGGTAAACTTGCAGCCAAATTTAATTACATGGCGAAAATTATTCAAGCAACCTACACCGATGCTCAACGGAAAGCAGAAGAAAACGAGCAAGCAAAAGAAGATTTACAACGACAAGTAATTCGGCTGTTAGATGATGTAGAAGGAGCAGCGCGTGGGGATTTAACTGTAAGTGCAGAAGTGACAGCAGACGTATTGGGTGCAGTAGCTGACTCGTTTAATTTGACAATTCAAAACCTGCGGGAAATTGTGCATCAGGTGAAAGAAGCTGCCCAAAAAGTGAGTAGGGGTTCTATGGATAGTGCTACTTTCGCCCAGGGTTTATCTACAGATGCGTTACGACAAGCAGAAGAGTTAGCAGCTACTTTACAATCAGTACAAATGATGACTGATGCCATCCAAAGGGTAGCGGAAAATGCCAGGGAGACCGAAGACGTAGCACGTTCAGCAGCAGCATTAGCCTTGAAAGGAGGAGAAACCGTAGATCGAACCGTGGCTGGTATTCTCAAAATTAGGGAAGGTGTGGCAGATGCTACTCGACGAGTCAAGCGCTTATCAGAATTTACCCAGGAAATTTCTAAGATTGTTGGTTCAATTTCTAGTATTGCTTCTCGGACAAACTTGTTGGCTTTGAATGCTAGTATTGAAGCAGCTCGCGCCGGAGAAGCAGGTAAAGGATTTGCAGTGGTGGCAGATGAAGTAAGACAGTTGGCAGACAAGTCGGCCAAGGAATCAAAAAACATCGAACATACTGTAATGCAAATCCAAACTGAAACTGGAGGAGTAATGACAGGGATGGAAGAGGCAACCCAGCACGTTGTCGAAGGTACACGTTTAGCAGAAGAAGCCAAGCGATCGCTCGAAGATATTGTTCAAGTGACAACTCGAATTGATGTGTTAGTACGTTCTATTGCAGCAGATACTGTAGAACAAAACGAAGGGGCGCAGTCTGTATCAAAGGTTATGCAGGCAGTAGAATTGACAGCTCAAGAAACTTCTCAAGAATCTCAGCGTGTGTTCAGTTCCTTACAGAATTTAGTGGGTGTTGCTCGCGATCTATTGACTTCTGTAGAGCGTTTCCGGGTAGATCCAGCCGAACGATAAATGAAAAAGTATATATATAAATATATATTTATAGATTCAGGACTGCAGAATTAGTTGTTGACAAAAATAATTTTTGAATCCGTGGGTTATTAACAATGATGCAAACAGAAGAAACACAAAAAATAATGGGCTATTTTATTGAGGAGGCAAAAGACCACCTCAATACTATAGAGCAAGGTTTATTGAATTTGCAAGATACCATAGAAGACCCAGAGCTATTAAGTGAGTTATTTAGAGCTGCTCATTCTGTCAAAGGTGGGGCTGCTATGTTGGGAATTAATAGTGTGCGAAATATAGCTCATAGATTAGAAGATAGTTTTAAAATTCTCAAAGAAATTCCCCTCAAAGTAGATGATAAATTAGAATCTTTATTTTTGCAAGTTTTCGATACCCTACAAGATTTATTAGAACAACTTGCAAGTGATATTTTAACAGAAAAAGAAGAAAAAATTAAACTTAAGAATTTAGAGCCAATATTTGAGGATTTAGAAGAACATCTAGATGATTTGGCAGGAGAAAGCAAAGGCGTGATGTTGCCAAATATACGCAAGCCAAGTGCAAAGGAAAAATTCTTTTGGGAAAAAGTGCCAGAGAAAATGCGCGAAATGTTGTTGATTTTCAAGCAAGATGATCATGTGGAAAGTAGAAACGAACTGATAGATATATGTGATAGTTTTACCGAAAAAGAAAAGCAATTTAATATATCAAATTGGAGAGAATTAATTGATGTTGTCAAACAAGCGATCGCTAATAAAGAAAATACATATCCGATTTTAGCCGACCATATAATTAAAAACTTAAAACAAGCTCAAGAACTGATTATAGATAATCGAGAAGCAGAAATAGTCATAGATGAAAAATTAAAGGCATTAGTAAATAACTTTGATAAACAAGAGCATAACCTAAAAACAAATGGGATAAATATTATGATAGAGGACACAATAAATAAACAAAATAATATTCAACAGCCACAACATATGCTAGATAATCAAGACAAAAATGGAGTCAAAGATGGAGAATCTATAGACGACTGGTTTAATAGTTTAGAGACTACAGACTCAGAAAGTAATTACAGTTTAGAAAGTGAAAGTTTAGAAACTAAAAAAGGTCCAGAAGTAGGATTAGCTGAACTCAATAGTCTAGCGGATTTATTTGAAGGAGATACACCAGATTTAGATGATAATTGGGAAGAAGAAGAAATACTCGATCAAGGCAAAGGGGAATTAAATAATTTAGAACTACCGAGTATTGAAGGAGATGATGATTTATCTGACTTATTATTTGATGTAGAAGATACAGCAAATTCACCAAAAGTAAAAAACAGAAACGAATGGAATTTTGTGACACCAATCGATGATTTAGCAGATTTATTTAATGATACAGAAACAGTAGAAGTTCATAAAAATACTAGAAAAACACATAATATTAGTTCAGTATCAAAAAATAATAACAAATCTACAGATGATTTAGCTAGTTTGTTTAGTGATTTAACTACCAAAGATTTAGCAGAATTAGAGGATGTTCCTAAGTCAAAAGCAAATATTGGTGGGGAGTCAGAAACAAAAGTAGAACCAAAGAAACTACCAGAAAAAATTAAATCAACTCCCTTTAATCCACCAGAAAAATCTCAAGTACCTCAATTAGATTTTAGCGATTTACTATCTATCAAAGATGAAGAAAAAGCATTATCTAATGATGCTCAAAAGGCAACAGAGAAATTATTACCAAAAAAGGAAAAAATTCAGCCTAAATCAGAAGCTAAAAATGATTGGAGTTTAAAAGCAGCAGACTTAGAGGCATTATTTGAAGATGTAGAAACAGTCAATGATGAATCAGAAAATTTAGCAGATGTTCAAATCGAACCAGAGGCATTAACAAGTAGTTTAGCAGACCTATTGGGAGAAGATTTTGAATCTTCAGAATCTTCTGAGGAGCTAACAAATTTGAATACATTGGACTGGCAAGATATCTCAGAAGATAACAACCCTGATCTAAATAGTTTATTTGAAGATGAGAATATAGATTTTTCTGAATTTGCTAATTTAGAAACCAGTGAATCATTAGAAACTAATAATATTGATGAGGATAATCAGATTCAAAATGATCAGGAACTTGTAGCAGAATTAGAAGACTTATGGCCGACAACAGAATTGGCAGAAACTACCAATAATCAAACAATAGACTTAGATGATTTGCTTGATGTAGTTAATGATAATAATGATAATAATACGGCTCCAGAACCAGAAATAAGTACAAATTTAGTATCCCAGGAACAGCAACTTAAAGATTATGAATTTATTGAATTAGAAGCAATCCTAAATGGAGAAAAAGCAGAAAAGTATAATGTTTTTGTACAGCTAGAACAACTATTAAACGGTGGAGAAATTAATAATAACCAAAATTCAAGTACAGCAGTTACCAAAAAAAGTACCACAAAAGAATCAACGACAAATCAATCACAATCATCAGCAGCAGACCCATTTAGTGACTTAGATAAACTGTTAGAAATTTCAGATAGAGAAACTTCTAAATCTAAATCTAGTGGGATAACAACTGCTAGCCCAGTTCGGCGCAACAGACGTCCTCCAGAACAAACAATTAAAGTACCTGCAAAACAACTAGATAATCTCAGTAACTTAGTAGGAGAACTAGTAGTTAATCGTAATAGTTTAGAACAAGGTCAAGAACGGATGCGTCAGTTCCTAGATAACTTACTGCATCAGGTAATGTTGCTCAGTGACGTAGGACAACGAATGCACGACTTATATGAAAAAACCCTTCTAGAAAGAGCGATTTGGGATAGTCGCCATGGACAACATTCTACCAATCACACTTCTACTCTGACTGATGGCAGTGGCGATAGTAGAAAAGGAAAGTTACAAGATGCTCTTGACCTTGACAGACCGGAAAACTTTTCTCCTTTTCACTTGTTAGCTCAGGAAACTATAGAATATATTGTGCGAGTCCGAGAGTCTACCTCAGATCTTGAATTTTTGGTAGATGACGCAGAACAGGTAACGAGGCAACTGCGACAAGTGACAACTCAACTGCAAGAGGGTTTAACTCGGTCGAGAATGATACCTTTCTCCCAAACAGTACAGTTACTACCTCGTGCAGTGCGAGATATTTCAATGGAATGTTGCAAAGAAGCAGAATTAAATGTTGAAGGCAAAGATACCTTAATTGACAAAATGATTCAGGATAAACTATCTGACCCAATGAAACACCTGCTAAATAATGCCATAACTCATGGAATAGAAACTCCTCAAGAACGTCTGTCTGCAGGTAAATCTCGCAAGGGTCGAATTACAATTCGTGCTTTCCACCAAGGTAATCAAACCGTGATTTCAGTCGCAGATGATGGAGCGGGTATTGATCCAGAAAAAGTGAAGAAAAAGGCAATACAAAAAAATGTGATTAGTCAACAAAAAGCCCAGGGAATGTCTAACATAGATTTATATGACTTGCTGTTCCATCCTGGGTTTAGCACAAAAGACCAAGCAGATAATTTTGCAGGTCGAGGAGTGGGGTTAGATGTTGTCAAGACTAATTTGAATGAGATTAGAGGTACTATCACTATTGACTCGACTATTGGTAAAGGAACATCATTTACAATTCGCTTACCATTGACATTGAGTATCTCAAAAGCATTATTTTGTATTAGCGATCGCTCTCAAATAGCATTCCCGATGGACGGGGTAGAAGATATGGTGAAGGTGTCTAAGGATGAAGTAAAAACAGGAGCAGATGAACAATGTTATATACAATGGCGTGGAACTAAGTTACCCTTCCGTCACTTGCGAGAGTTAATGGTTTATAACCGTAATTTGCGCCGATCCAATGTGTATGGGATGAACGCTGAAGAAGATATGATTTCCATTGTAGTGTTGCGTTCTGCTTCTGCTGGCTCATACTTAGCAGTTCAAGTCGATCAGGTTCTAGAACAGCAGAAAGAAATTGTAATTAAACAGTTAGAAGGACCTGTTCCCAAACCTTTAGGTATTGCTGGAGCAACAGTGCTAGGGGATGGTAAAATTGTAGTGATCGCAGATGTAATTGAATTAATTAACTTAGCCACAGGAAAATTACGCCGAGATGATGGCAGTATTTGGCCAGATAGTGCTAGCAATGATATGTCATCACAGGCAGAAATTAAAGACCAGACTCAACCTACTGTATTAATTGTGGATGACTCAATTACGGTGCGTGAGTTGTTATCAATGACATTTAGTAAGGCTGGTTACCGGGTTGAACAGGCAAGAGATGGTAAAGATGCTTGGGAGAAATTGCGTGCAGGTTTACCTTGCGAGTTAGTGTTCTGTGATATTGAAATGCCTCGAATGGATGGTTTTGAGCTATTATCTCGGATGCAGAAAGATGAGAATTTATGTAAGTTACCTGTGGCGATGTTAACTTCTCGTGGGGCCAGAAAACACATGGAAATGGCTTTTGAGTACGGTGCAAAAGGTTATTTCACCAAGCCATATATAGAAGATAAATTGTTAGAGGGAGCGGTTAATATACTTAAGGGTGAAACTGTCGGAGATGTTGTTAGTGCTTAAGTTTAACGCTTGGCAAAAAGTGAAATTGTTGGAGTTTACTTCTAATCATTAGATATCTCCGGAAAAGAGGAAGTAGGAACTAATATCATGTTCGGATGATAACTTATAATAAAACCAGAATCATTACAGTAGAAGTATTCAAAGTTTATGGCCAAAAAGATGGCGATCTAGCTGCAGCTAGGCTCCGCCAACGCCAACTACCTTTATGTTCAAGCGATCGCTGATAATTGAACACCCCTAGTTTGAGGCCACCAATGGAAGCAAGTTAGTCCTTGTATTAAATCATGCTGTTTCATTAATTGTTGACACCGAAAGACTAATAGTTCTTCAAGTTCATCTAAAGAAAGGGGAGAACTATTGGCCACAATTTCATTAGTCAAAGGCCACAGACGCTCTGCTGGTTGTAATTCTGGTGATGTGGCAGGTAAATAGATTAAATCCAAACCCTCTGGTATCTTCAAACTATGACTGGTATGCCAACCAGCTCGATCAATGACCAGCAGAACTCTTTTATTCTTTCCCAGAGTATATTCAGTGGCAAAATCATCTAAAACTTGATTAAATATTTTGGTGTTGACATGGGGTAGAATCCACCAATAAGTTTCCCCTGATTCTGGGTGTACAAACCCATACAACCACATCCACTGATATTTTTGTCTAACACAGGCAATTGGTTGCTCTCCTTGTGGAACCCAAACTCGACGTAAAATCGGATGAAGTCCCAGACGATGCTCGTCCATTCCCCAAACTTCAATTTCAGCCTCTGGGTATCGAGCTTGAAGAAACTTAACTTTTAAATCCAGTTTTTTTTCCAATTTTCTTGTTCGAGTGGGTCAGACTCCCCATGTTCAGGCCGAGGAACACGTAACCTAAATCTCATTTGTTTGAGATATTCCCATCCTCGATGCCGACTCACCTGTTTTCCTGTCAGTTCACTTAACCACTCGGCTACTTTACGACCGTTCCACAATCCACCATCGGGTGATTTTTCACAGAGAACTTGCCACAGTTGGGCTTGCTGTAAATCTGTTAATATTGCCTCCTGCCCTTGGTTGTGACATCGTTGATCTCCCAAACCTTTTGTGCCCCATTTGTTGTAGCGTTTGACTAACTGATAAATCCAAGTTCTACTGTAACCAGTGACTTGGGCCACTTCTAATGGTGTTTTTCCTGCCACCAATAACCAAATTATTTGGTAATGGGTACGTTCGGTGACATTTGTCGCCTGACGATAATGAACCAGTAACTCTTGAGCACTTAGGTAGTTGGCGATCGCAATCCTTTTGGCCATCAACTTTGAATACCTCTACTGTAATGATTTGGGCTTTATTATAAGTGATCATCCGAACATGATATTAAACATTACCAAGTCAAAATGATTATTTATAATCCTAAATTGGAGGTAATTTTTCAATGGATAGCTTAGAACAATATCGACAATTTGTTCAGCAAATATTGAGTTCACACGCTGAAATAGCAACCACTACTGATACAGTAAAAGCGGAGCTAATATTTGATCGAGAAAATGACCATTATCAATTAACTTACAGCGCTTTTCCTGCAAGCTAGACCACAAAGTAGGGACGTTGCATGCAACGTCCCTACTTTGT
>JASJEE010000195.1 GCA_030064835.1 Microcoleaceae cyanobacterium MO_207.B10
AACTTCAACTATTAACTAATTAATAAATTTTTTCGACTTTATCCCTTTGATAGCCAGCCTTTTTCTTTGTTTTTCCTATGATTTAAGCACACCCTACACCAAAGATTGATAAGATTTGTAGCAAAAATTTATCAATTTGGTATTAGGGGTTAGGTGGTAATAATTTAGAATGTTTATTTTTTATGAGAGTAAAAATATTCTATTTTTGACTAAAAATAGTGTGATAACTACAATAAATTGTTTTTGATTAAGGGTTAATTTAATTTTTACTGCCAGCACCAATACCAAATTTACTAACAGTTTGGTTATTACTTTACTGTAACTATTACCCGCCGGACTCTATCCTCGCGTAGGCGGGGGATAGTTACGAATAATAAGAGCTATAAAGATACTTGAAAGGAGATTTTCCTGTGACTAATATGCTAGTTTATGAACTAATAAATGGTATAGAAGCTATTGATTCTGACTCCTAAAAAATTCCCGTTCTATTCATAACAAAAATTTATCAAATTGGTATGATATTAAGTCCGGATAATTGAATGATAAAAAAACTTTTGCCTTGAAACTTCTTTCTTTCCTTCTACCGTCAGCTTTCCTTCCTCTTAAATGTAATTATTTAACCGGACATGATATTAGACATCTTCAATAATAAAAAATCAAATCCATTATCGCCCTATATACATAAATTATTTTCCCCATACTCCCTACTCCGTATTTTCTAGAGATGTCTAATAGCTTCAGACAATTATTTTTATTTGACATTTAAAGTGAATTACTATTAGCATTCTCTTCTAGAAATTTTGACAACCATTCTTTAATATAATAAGTTGCATAACAATCATCTTCATTATAAATAACAATTGCATCTAATAAAGAGCGATCGCCACTCTTCAACCATTCCTCATACCAACATACAGATTGAGCGCCGTTAGCTTCTGGATTACGCCATTCAAAACCTAACCAACGGGCAATATTTTTTAGGGCATAACTTTCTACAGGTAAGGTAATAGTTTGAGTTACAACTTGATGAATATCTATAAATCTCTTCAACAATGGTTTCCATTGATAAGCTGGAGTTTGATAAAGTTTAGCTAATCTTTTTACTGTTTGAATTTCATATTCACAGAAGTGATAAATTGGGGCAATAGGATATTTCCAAACTAAGTCTAAAAACTGATACCAAATTAACTCTTCATCTAGAGGATTTTCTGCTAAATTGATATAAAATTTTTCTGTCTTTTGGCGTTTATCGACTACTAAAACCCCATGTAAATAATCTAGACTAATTTCTGGTTGAGCCTCTATATCGAAATATAGTTCTACAGGTGAATTTACCAATTTAGTTAATCTAAATTTACTGTTTGATTCTAAGCTGAATCTTTTAGTTTTGAGAATTGCCTTGTTTTTGAGTGTAGCTTGAGCTTGTTGCACAACTTGTATACTGACCGCATCAGCAAATTCATCGTAATTTTCTAAATCATCAGGATTAGCATTAGCCAGTAATTCTAAATTAGTTAACTGAAGCTGTTTCAAAACTTGATAACGACTTGGTGTAACTCCAGGCAAAAGAGACAAATGTTTTTGAGTTTGAGCCACGGTATGACAGCTATTATACCAAGTACATAGACTACATTTTTGACGAGCAATAAAAACTTCTGGTTCTTGACGTTTTTGCAAGACTTCAATTAACTCAGAAACTGTTTCTTGCATCTGCTGAATTCGCTGTAGTAAATTTACTTTATATAATCCCTTTTTGCGCAGTATCAACCAAGAAGTTTCCGGCCAATTTTCTTGAATACTTGCTAATATGTAGGCGTGAAAAGTAGCGATTATTTGATATTCTAATTTAGGACGTTTGCTTAATTTAATATCTGTGGGAATATAAATCCAATCACCGAAGCGAGAATAACCTGGTTTTTTAATTAATAAATCAGGATAACTAACAAAATTTATGGATTCAAAATTATGATTTGCTTCGAGATTTACCCCTTGGTTATTTGGTTTTGAATTTACGGGTATTTCGGTAGAAGTTTGTGGAAAATTTTGAGCAAGTAAATTTGAATTTTGCTGAAGAAATAATACCCCACGATAAATAACATCAACACCTGCTGCCATTAAACTTTCTGTAGCATTTGCACCTGCAATTATATCTCCATGAGGATAGTCTGGTTTGTGATAATTATAATTATTAATGATAGTTGACCGAAATTGTGAACTATCCTTAATTAATTTCAGTAGAAAATCGCTTGGTGAATCTTGTTGTGTAAAATCTCCATAAACATCTAAAAATGCTTTTCGAGTACATCGTTGGTAAGAAAGTAGCTGAGAGTCAGTAAGAAACATGACTGATTTAGTTAGTAAGTAAAACTTAATCCTGGTATATGGAAGTATAATTGTATAATTGAGTAATTAGGCGATAAAAAACTAAAAATTTGTCATAAAAAACTGTTAATTATCAGCAAAACTAACTTGAACAATTGCGATAAAAATGCTCAGAAAATCAGAAAAATCATCTCCAACTCGTCACCTCATGGTACTTTATATAGTCGGACTTAGTATCATCGCAGGATTATTTGTACTTGAACAAATTTTAGTAGAAAATTCTCTAAGATATCAGTTTACCAGTTCTCGGGTAATTAATATTGCGGGTCGTCAACGAATGCTGAGTCAAAAATTGAGCAAAATAGCTTTAGGTATTCAGTTTAGCTCTAACTCAGAAGTAAAAAAACAAAATCAACAGAAACTCAAAGAAACTATCCAATTGTTTACAAGCTCCCATCAAGGACTACAAATGGGCAATTCTCAGTTAGGATTGCCCTCTAATCATAATAGTCTCAGAATAGAAAAAATGTTTGCTGAAGTAGACCCATACTATCAAGCTATAGTTAAAGCGGTAACAGATTTACTGGTGGTAATAGAGTCAGAGCCAAAAAATTCAGATGTTTTACCTTTTGTCAAGACAATCTTGGCAAATGAGGGTATTTTTCTCGAAAAAATGGATCAAATAGTTTTCCAATACGATGCAGAGGCCCAAAAACAGGTTATTCAAACTAGCCAGCTTGAACAATTATTATTGATCATTGCTATGTTAGTTCTCCTATCAGAAGGGTTATTAGTTTTTCGTCCTACGATTAAAAGGTTGGAAGTTTACATCAATCAAAAGGCCCAATCTCAGCAAGAAGCGTCCCAAATGGCTGCAGAATTAGAAGCAAAAAATCAGAGACTTAATGTTGCTTTAACAGAAGCCGAATCTGCGACTAAGCTAAAATCAGAGTTTGTTGCTAATATGAGTCACGAAATTCGTACTCCCATGAATGGGGTAATAGGGATGACGGGTTTGCTCTTAGATACTAATCTCGATCGCCAACAACGAGACTTTGTAGAAATTATCCGTAATAGCGGTGACTCTCTGCTGACAATTATTAACGATATTCTTGACTTCTCCAAAATTGATGCCGATAAGTTAGTTTTAGAAACTCAAGCTTTTGACCTGCGTGAATGTCTTGAATCTTGTCTAGATTTGTTAGTTCCAGAAGCTACAACAAAGGGATTAGATTTAGCCTACATCATAGATGAGCATACTCCTACTACAATCGTAGGTGATGTGACTAGGTTGCGTCAAATTCTGGTTAATTTGATTGGCAATGCTGTAAAATTTACCGAAACTGGTGAAGTAGTAGTAAGTGTCTCTGCGTGCGAATTGGATTCAGCAAATTCTCCATCCCCCACCTATAAAATTCACTTTGCTGTTAGAGACACTGGTATTGGTATCTCAGAAGAAGGATTACAACGTCTTTTCAAACCCTTTTTTCAGGTAGATGCTTCTACTACCCGTAAATATGGTGGCACTGGTCTGGGATTAACTATTGGTAAGCGACTATGTGAAATGATGAAGGGGCAAATTTGGGTAGAAAGTGGGGGTAATGTGGTAGGAAATCCTGACTTTCCCTCAACTTCTCTGCTACTGGGAGACCAAAAAAAGACTTTAAGCAAACAGAATTTGGTTACTAAAAATTCTCCTGGTGTGGGTTCAACTTTCCACTTTACGATCTTAGCTGAAAGAGCTACCAGTCAACCTAAATTTGACCAAACTCTACACCCTCAACTTACTGGAAAACGACTTTTAGTAGTTGATGATAATCTCACGAATCAGTTAATTTTGCAAATGCAAGCTCAAAAGTGGCAAATGCTTGTCACAGCAGTCGATAGTGCAGCAAAGGCTTTGAAATTACTGAGTGAGGGTGAGCAGTTCGATTTAGTAATTTTGGATATGCAAATGCCAGAAATGGATGGTTTAACTCTAGCCACTAAGATTCGTGAGTTTCCCGCTCTGAAAACACTACCTTTGGTGATGTTAACTTCGGTAGGTTGCGCAATTGGGAATGCTAGAGCAAATTTACACGCTTGTCTGAATAAGCCGATTAAAGCTGCTCAATTACACGAGGTACTGATGGAAATTTTTGCTAATCAGGAAATCAGGGTAAAACCTCCAGCTAAGGTGAATGTTGATACTTATCTTGCTACACGATTACCATTGAGAATTTTAGTAGCTGAGGATAATGTAGTTAATCAAAAGGTGGCGCTTTCAATGTTGGGGCGGATGGGTTATCGCCCTGATGTGGTTAGTGATGGGGTGGAAGTTCTCAAGGCTTTGGAAAAAGTTCCTTATAATTTAGTGTTTATGGATGTACAAATGCCGGAAATGGATGGTTTAGAGGCAACAGAACAGATTTTTCAGCAGTATGGTAGGGACTTAAACGGAAGACCTGTGATAGTGGCAATGACTGCGGGTGCTATGGATAGCGACCGCGATATTTGTTTACAAACAGGTATGGATGATTATGTTAGTAAGCCTGTAAAGGTAGGAGCTTTACAAGAAGTATTGGAACATTGGGGTAGAATTCTTTGTAAAAACAACCCTCCTGTGATACAAAAACAAGAACTTGATAATGGTGTCTCTGTTGAGTCTCCCACAACAGAGTTACCTGTAGTTTCTGGTGTAGCTGATATTAATTGGCAAATGCTCGAAAGTGTTCGTGGAGAAATGCAGATAGAGGGTGAAGCAGATGTAGCTACAGAACTTATTGATTTGTTTATAGAAGATACTACACAGCAGTTAGCAGTTATGGAAAAGGCGATCTATGAATTTGAAATTGAAACGTTACGATTAAATGCTCATGGTCTGAAGGGAAGTAGCGCTAATTTGGGAATTGTGGGTATGGCGAAAATTGCTCTTGCTATTGAGGAAAAAGCTAAATTAGGTTTGGTAGTTGAAGCAGACAAACTTTTGAGTCAATTGAAAGATGAGTTTGTTGATGTTAAGTCGGCGTTGATTGATTTTAGAGTTTAAATATTAGACCTCTCCAGAAAAGAGGGAGTAGGGAGTAGGGAGTAGGGAGTAGGGAGAAATAATTGATTTAATTTTTTATTATTGCAGATGACTATTAGTAATACCATTTTCATTAAATATTGCTACATTGCTTGGTTGTAGGTTTTAGGTGGTAGTGAAGTGTTTCAGCTATAGTAGTGCATTAAAAAGGTGTGGGTGGGAGGTGTGGGAAGAGGAGGAAAATGGGGGAGATTAATCAACCCAGAATTTAAAATAAGAGTGCAACATTTAAGATGAAACAGTCAAGTAGGTATTAATAATTTTCTGAAACTGTTGTATTGTCAAAGTTTTTAGCCTATCAAATCCAACTTCTGACTTCTGACTTCTGAGTACCGTGAAACGGTATGACTATTCCCCATCATACAGCACTTTTCGCTCTTGATGAACCACCGGAGCCATAACCAAAACCTTGTAGGGACCTTGCATGCAACGTCCCTACAATGAAAACCGCTGTCATCAGATATTTATATCTGAATTATGTTTTTCAATTATCCAATTTATTTCTAATATCAAATCCGGTTTAGAAAGAACCCTTGCAGCACTTTTCGCTCTTGATGAACCACATCGTCACAACCAAAACCCTGCTTTAGGGTCGTTTTGCTCCGCAACATATAAAGCTACAGCTTGGCGTGAGCAAATGGCCATTCGCCCCGACTGTGGTCTACCGACATGAAAACTGCCGTAATCTCAAAGTTAAGGTTAAAGTGGAAAACTGTGCCGACATATATATAAGGCAAAAAAAGCAATAATGAAAGCGCTTTTCTCCCTAGTAGACCAGAACTTCAGCCTTCTTGGGATTTGCACCCCTCGTTTCACCTAACACCTAGATTTTTAACTGTGGTTTACTCATATAAAAACTGCTGTAAGCATTGAGAGCTGATGGCTGACCGCTGTTTGCGGAGCATTCCGTCAGGAACCGCTGAGGTGCTATTTCAAATTTTTGTTTACTGGTATAATTCTAAAGCACTAAAACTTTAAAATTTTTCGTAAAAATTTCTATGAATCAGAATAACTCACAATTGTCAAGTTATCGACAACAATTTCCGGCTTTAGCTAATAAAGCTTATTTTAATTATGGTGGTCAAGGTCCGATGCCTGAAATTTCTGTACAGGCAATTTATCAGTGTTATCAAAAAGTACAAAGTTTAGGACCTTTTTCGGGGAAAGTTGCTGTTTGGGTTGAAAGGGAAACTGCTTTAATTCGAGGAGCGATCGCTGCTGAATTAGGAGTTTCTCCAGATACTATTACTTTGACTGAAGATGTTACTGTAGGTTGTAATATTCCGCTATGGGGAATTGATTGGCAACCGGGAGACCATGTATTACTTTCTGATTGTGAACATCCGGGAGTTATTGCTACTATTAATGAAATTCAACGACGTTTTAATATAGAGGTTTCTACTTGCCCTTTGATGGCAACTTTAAATGCAGGAAATCCTGTAGAAGTCATTGCTAAAAATTTGCGTCCGAATACTAAATTATTAGTTATTAGTCATATTTTATGGAATACAGGTCAGGTTTTACCATTGAATGAAATTGTAGACTTGTGTCATGGTCGGTCAGAAGCGCCAGTTAAAGTATTAGTTGATGCAGCTCAGTCTGTGGGAGTTTTGCCTTTAAAATTGGCAGAAACAGGAGTAGATTTTTATGCTTTTACAGGTCATAAATGGTTGTGTGGACCGGAAGGTTTAGGAGGACTCTATGTTAGTTCAGATGCTAGAAAAGATTTAAGTCCGACTTTTATTGGTTGGCGTGGTGTTACTAAAGATAAAAGTGGTAAACCTACAGGTTGGCAACCTGATGGTAGACGTTATGAAATTGCAACTTCTGCTTATCCTTTATATCAGGGTTTACGAGAGGCGATCGCTCTACATAATCAGTGGGGAACTGCTGTAGAAAGATACGCAAAAATTAAAGAATTAAGTGGTTATTTATGGGAAAAATTAAGTCAAATTCCTGAGATTAATTGTTTACGAACTGCTCCACCGGAAGCTGGTTTAGTTTCTTTTCAGCTAACTAATGGTAAACCCCATAAAAAGTTAGTTGAATATTTAGAAACAAGGGAGATTATGGTGCGGACTATTTTAGATCCAGATTGTGTACGAGCTTGTGTTCATTATTTTAGTTCAGAAGTAGAAATTGATAATTTAGTGTCAGAAATTCAGGCTTTTATTTAAAGAAGTAATCAGCAGTCAGCAAGATTATTTTTTTAACCTTGAGAAGGAAATTTCAACTTATCCTAAACAATCCTACTTATATAAGTAGGTGATTTTAACCAATGTCTGATAGCTGAATGCTAAAAGCTGATAGCTAGTTAAAGTGATTTTATGTTGGGATAATTAGTGATTTAAAAAAACTTTCTATAGAAGGCATTTAGCCTTTTTGCCAGATGGATTTTTTCACTAATTATCACCGACTATAATCTTATATAGCAATTCCCATGCTGGTGAGGTACAAAATTCCTTGGTTTTAGGGAATAGGGAATAGGAACAAATAAAAATAGGTGTACCTCATTAGGCTGAGAAACGCTATAACATTTTCAAAAAATATTGCTAGATTGGTTGGTTTCTAGGTATTAGGTATTAGGTATTAGGTATTAGGTATTAGGTATTGGGTTTTAGGTTATAGGAATGAAAGATAACAAGTCTAAATATTCCTATCCTTTGGTGTCCGGATTTTACTGTAACAATCTTTATTGAATTTGGTATTAAATCAAGCTGATTATGCTAACACATTTATCCCAAAAGATAGCATTCCTCGGCGTGGTTATGAAAAAAATATCCTAGAAAAAGGGAATAGGGAACAGGGAACAGAGAACGGGGGTAAGAGTTTTCTAATTAAGATTTATTGCTTACCTAAAACCTAAAACCTAAAACCTAAAACCTAGAAATTTATCTGTAGCAAACATTTATTAAATTGGTATAATATCAAACTAAACATTTAGATTTTCACTTCTAGCTATTAGGAAAAAAAGTATGCGATTTATATTAGGAATAATAGCTGTATTGACAATTTGGGTAATTCCTGTAAGAGCGCAGGTATCTGATACCCAGGTTCAGGCATTAGTAGAGGCTCTGCGACTAGCAGCACCTCAAACAGGAACAGAAAATGATGGCTTATATAGCGACTGGCAAATTAAACCAGATAATATTCCCCGGTGGTCGAGACTTTGTACTGGAGAAGAAATGACTGTACAGCAGTTTGAGGCAAATATGGCAAAAGCAAGGGAGGTTTTAGGATGTGTGATGGGGGATATTTTGAAAGAGCAGTATGCTGCTAGTGGTAATGATGAGTCATTAGCAGTGCGTCGAGCTGCAGCATGGTGGATGACTGGAGACCCGAATCAATATAATAGCGGTGAAATTGGAAATTATACAGAGAAGGTTTTGACCTTTTATCAAAAACAAAAATAGATTCAGCAATTAACAATTAATAATTAATAATTAATAATTAGGGTTTGCTGAAAAAGTTATAGGCGTAAAGTTTAGTAGTCAGGAAAAATGGAAATTACAGAGGATGTAGTCGGAAAAATTGTCCTTCAATTTTTTCGCTCATGGGAGCAAAAACCTTGTAGTTTTTTCCCAAAAAATTAGCTTCAAATATCCTGAATTCTGACTTCTGACTTGCGCGTAGCGCTATACCTAATTTGTATCAATATCTAGGTATTTTAACCAATAAAAAGAACCAAATTGTTCTTGATTTCCTGGTCTAATTCCTGAATATACTCCCCAGAAATATTACCCTTGTTTTTCTATTTCTACAAATTCACGATGAAATGTTATTTTTTGCAGAGATTCTTGAGGTTTAATTTTAGTTTTGGGAGTTAGTATTGGGAGGGATATGGTTTTAGGTTGGAACATATCCGCAGCTAATTCTGGTGCCGAAAAACCTATTTCTGTTAAACCATCTGGGCGATAATGAGCGCCTAAACGAGTTGCTATAGCTTGAGATTTTTGAAAGATTGTGAGGTCAGATTTTTGAATTTATTCTGCCCAATTAATTAGTTTTTGAGTTTCCTCTGGAACTAGGGTGACTGGTGTAGATTTTTTATTGGTTTCTGTTACCATTTTTTTTTCTTGACAGCGGTTTTCATTTCAGTAGACCACAGTAGGGACGTTCCATGGAACGTCCCTACAAGGTTTTGGTTGTGACGATGTGGTTTATCAATCAGCAAAAGCGCTGTAAGTGCGTATGATGAAATTGATTATAGTGTCTCTTGAAAAATTTGAAATAAATCACACAAAATGGCTAACTTTTTGATAGTGATTTATGACATTTAGAAAATGGCGGGTTGTAATCATGTTCATATTTTTTGACTGGTTTGTAGTTTTGTTTTAGCCATAAGACAATCTTTAATAAGCTAGAGCAAAACTACGCAGCCAGATTATAAATATTTCACCAAATATAATAACAAAAAATCAAGAATCAAACCCGCCTTCAAAATATTTTCTTTTAGCTAATTAGCCAATATTACTCAGCAGTTGCTTCAGTTTCTAACTCAACTTTTGTTGCTTCTAATGCTGCCAAAGTTTTCTCTCCATCTAACTTAAATACCACCACTCCCAATGGAGGTAAACTCAAATCTATAACATAAGGAAAACGAGGATTTCCCCATTCAAATGCCCACTTACCACCATAGTTACCAACATTACTACCGCCGTATTTGTCAGCATCACTATTTAATACTTCCGCATAAAAACCAGGTTGAGGAACACCCACCCAATAGTTATGTCTGGGAACAGGAGTAAAGTTGCAAACTGTCACCAGAAAATCATCAGAGTTTTTAGCCTTGCGCACAAAAGAAACAATACTGTTTTCAGCATCATTACATTCTATCCACTCAAACCCATCAAAAGAAAAATCTTCTGTATAAAGAGCGGGTTCGCTGCGATAGAGAGCATTCAGGTCACTGACAAACTGCTTCATCTGACGGTGAGGTTCTTCATTCAACAACCACCAATCTAAATCTGACCAGACATTCCACTCGCGCCATTGGGCAAACTCCATACCCATAAAGATAGTTTTCTTCCCAGGGTGAGTCCACATATACCCAAACAATGCTCGCAGATTCGCAAATTTTTGCCAGTGATCTCCAGGCATTTTATTAATCAAACTGCCTTTACCATGTACTACCTCATCGTGAGATAGGGCTAGCATAAAGTTTTCACTGAACGCATACATGATGCTAAAAGTAACGTTGTTTTGATGGAATTTCCGATAGACTGAATCTATGCTGAAATAATGCAGCATATCGTGCATCCAACCCATATTCCACTTGAAACTGAATCCGAGACCGCCTAAATAGGTAGGGCGCGATACCAGAGGCCAAGCAGTAGACTCTTCTGCAATGGAAACAATGCCGGGATAATAACCGAAGATTAGATAGTTGAGCTGGCGCAGGAAGTCAACTGCTTCTAGGTTTTCGTTACCGCCAAAATGATTTGGCACCCATTCTCCAGGTTTGCGGTCATAGTCTAGATACAACATTGAGGCGACAGCATCTACGCGAATACCGTCGATGTGGTATTTATCAAACCAGAATATGGCGTTGGAAACTAGGAAGTTGCGGACTTCATTACGAGCATAGTTAAATACTAAAGTACCCCAACCTTTATGTTCCCCTTTGCGGGGGTCGGCGTGTTCGTAAAGCTCAGTACCGTCAAATCTAGCTAAACCGTGAGCATCTTTGGGGAAGTGACCGGGAACCCAGTCTACAATAATACCGATGTCATTTTTGTGGCATTGGTCTACAAAATACATGAAGTCTTGGGGGCTGCCAAATCGAGAAGTGGGGGCAAAAAATCCGGCAACTTGATATCCCCAAGAACCATCATAGGGGTGTTCTGCAACAGGCAAAACTTCTATGTGAGTAAAACCCAGTTCTTTAACGTAGGGGATAAGTTTGTCGGCAAGTTCGCGATAGGTTAGGAAACGCGAGCCTGGTTTCTCAGACATACCAACGACTTGCCCATTTTCTGGAGTATCGTCGGCGCTGGTGTGTAACCATGAACTCAGGTGTACTTCATAGACTGACATGGCTGCTTCCTGGGGTTCGGTTTTGCGCCGTCTTTCCATCCAGTCGTCATCATTCCAAGTATAGGTGTCTAAGTCACTAACAATAGAAGCAGTGTCTGGTCTAACTTGTTGTTGGAAACCATAGGGGTCGGATTTTGTGTAAATATGTCCGAAGATATTTTTAATTTCATATTTGTATAGTTCTCCGGCTTTTAGTTCTGGGATGAATAGTTCCCAAACACCGTTTCCTCCCATTTTCATTTGATGGTAACGTCCGTCCCAGTTATTGAAATTACCAATGATGGAAATGTTACGGGCGTTTGGTGCCCAAACAGCAAAGTATACACCTTTTACTCCATCTAATTCTATTAGGTGAGCGCCTAATTTTTCGTAGATACGATGATGATTTCCTTCTGTAAATAGGTGTATATCAAAGTCTGTTAATTTGGGAGAGCGGAAGGCATAAGGGTCATAAAATACTCTTTCGTGTTCGCCTTCTTTGACTTTTAATTGATAGTTTTTTAATTCGGGAATGTCTAATTCACATTCAAAAAAGTGGGGATGATCTACTGACTGCATAGGATACTGTTCCCGTTGTTGGGGACGAATAACCCAGGCTGCATCAGCATTTGGTAAGTATGCTCTTACTAACCAAGTTTTTTTGCCATCTTTCTCTATGGCATGAGAGCCTAAGATTTCAAACGGGTTATTGTGTTGGTTGCTAACAATCCGTTGAACCTGTTCTGGTGCTATCGTTGCTGACATAAGAAGGTTTACCTTAAGGATGCTTTAACCACATTATTATAACGATAATTGTCATTCAAGCAACTTTTTTGATGTTTGATATGATTTATAACTTATGTTTTAGTCATACTACCTTTAATTTCATACTTAAAGTAGATTGACAGTATAGTTAACTAATGAAATAATTGAAGTTTAACTCAATGAATCTATAGAACCTATTTGAGATATATTTAAATTAGACCTCTGGTGGAAAAGATGGAGTAGGAAGTAGGGGGAAATAATTGATGATTTATAGGCGATAATTGATTTAATTTTTGATTATCGGAGATATCTATTAAAAATAGAGAGGGAAGTGTGGGAAGTAGGGGCGATTTCCTACGGAATGCTCCTAATTACGCGAATCGCCCCTACTAGGGCTAGGGGAAACTTCATGAGTGAAAAACTTAATCTGACAAAGATACCAAATGGGTTATATAACATAATTTTATAGAAATGATAATTATAATTTAAAATTATAGTGTTATTGCGATCGCTAAATATTATTGCTGAAAAAGTATTTTTGTCTTTGATAGAGACTGCTAGAGCATCATTAGATTTCTCCGGAAAAGAGGGAGTAGGGAGTAGGGAGCAGGGAAAAATAATTGATATTTTCTTGACGATAATTGATTGTATTTTTGGCGTTGGTAATTGGTCGGATGATTTTTTGTAGGGGTAAAACTATTTGCCTAATATTGTTGGATATTTGAAGCTATTACAAAGGAATAAAATTGGAAGTTTCATCCCTTAATTTACCAACGCCG